>JBGUYI010000064.1:0-2476 GCA_045118635.1 Acetivibrionales bacterium | reverse complement strand
TCTTAATTCATATTTGCTATAATATTCTTTATCCAAGTAGTCTCGCCATCTCTTATATGCATTTTCGCTTGCATTATCTGCAGCAATGCTATTTATCTCTAAGGCTGACTTTTGTCCACCTAACTGAGTGTAGACATTATTTACATACCAATTTCCCACTTCAAAAATACAAATTAAAAACTTCTGGGTTTCCGTATCCAACTGACCAAAGTTATATAGTTTCATATACTTTTCTATTAAGGTTATTTCTTCATCAATTAGTTTATTTCCTTTGCTATCATTAGTCTTTTTCTTATACTTTTTCAAATTCAAGTCTAATCCAGCATAACATGTTAAGCATATATCATATTTTTCATTCTTCAAAATGTTGTCCAAATTTTCATTCGTTTTTATTACATTGTCTGGGTTTTCAATTATTTCGATGCCATGACTATATGTGTGAACTTTACCACTTCTTCTATTAATTACATATCTGTACTCGTTGCGTTCTGTAGTTATATTTTGAGTTTGTATTGTTTCGTTTTCAATCTCTCTTATTATGACTTCACTTCGTTTTTCTTTTGTACAAGACACACTTAACACAACTAGTAGCACTAGTAACAACAGTGTGTTAAAATGTTTGATTTCAATATACTTATTGCTCATAAATAATTCTACCATCAATAAGCTCTACATCCTTATCATTAAAATCGAATCCTTTGCTGCTCACCAAACCTATATCAACAACATTCAAATCATTAATATCTCTAATCTTTTTTATTTCTTCTAGAGCATATTCTTTACTCATTTTTTCTTGTAGTCTTTTAACTTCATATACTTTATAGCCTTTCTTTAATTTTAAAACACAATCAAATTGCCCATTTTTATTATTTTTTGGGTCATCATACCAATACGAACCTATATTTAATACATTTCCCAGTTTTCCGCTTTTTACTTCCCTTTTGAAATATTGCTGCACTATTTTTTCAAATCTTTTATTAATATAACTATCTATACTCCTTTTTACAATATTTTCATAAAATATATCTTCGCCCACATTTTCTATCATACTCATATTATTAAAAATGTATGCAAAATAAAACCTCATCAAATTGTCATTAATTTCATAAAAAGTTTTCTTTTTGTCGTTCTCTTTATTAATTGGATTTAATTTAGATATTGTTTCCATTTTAATTAGATTTTTAATCTGCTTATCGAGATATCCATTGTCCTTTTCATTAAGCTCTGATAATATCTCGCTATATTTTACTTGTCCATTGCCAATTGCTTCAAGTATCCGAATATCAAAAGTCTGCCTTATCTCAGATAACATTACATTTTCTATATGAGTTCTAAAAATTCCATTTGCATTTATTAATTTTTGCTTTATGTTATCGCTTATACTCATGTCGTAATCAATATTTTCTAATACATATGGCGTTCCACCGAATATACTATACATAATGATTTTATCATCTATTGATTTCTTTTTATAAAAACTTGAACTGTCATAGTAGTCCATCTCTTCAAGATGAATTATGTCTGTAAATCTTCCAAAAAGTGGGTTCTCTTCTTTCAATAATTCTTTCATCACAGAAATATACGAACCACACAGTATAAGTTTTACATTGTATTGTAATTTATCACAAATTATTTGAAAATATGAATCTACCTCGCCCTCTTTTAGTGTATTTTTTAAATATTGATATTCATCTACAACTATGCATATTTTCTTTTTTTGCTTTTGTATAAATTCAAATGCATCTTCAAGAGATTCAAAAATAACTTTAGGGATTTTTAAAGCTTCACATATGCTTTTTGAAAATAATTTTAAATTACCTGTATAACTACTTTTTACACAAGTGTAGTTTATATATATTCCATCAAATTCTTTTATAGCCTCCCTAATTAGGGCAGTTTTTCCTACCCTTCTTTTACCATATAAAAGAATAACAGCTTTTTTATTACTGTTAATTCCTTTCCCTATGATATTTAATTCTTTATCTCTATTATAGAACATTTTACTGAAAAATTTTTCACTTACTAATTATTCAGTATAACACAATCATTTTTAATTGTCAATGTGTTAGCTTATAAGTTTACATGCTGCAATGTTGCTTTTAACCAAATTTTAGGCATTACACATTTAATGTTGTTTCTATTATTTTTCAAAGTTCACATTCGGACAAAAACACTCTTTAAACAGTTTTCCACCTACATAGTTTTTAAATCTAAAGCATTTGTCTCTATAAAAACAATTCCAATAACTTACCATTCTTTGATAATTCTTTTTTACTAATTGGATATTATTAATGCAAAATTTATGTTTTTCTCTTCTTCACTTAATTCTTCATAAAGTTCATTATCATCAATAAAAAAACTCTATATGGAAATTTAATTTGATAACCGTCAGATAAAGTATAAAATTCATTTTGAGAATTATAACTATCCGCCATCCAAGTTTTCACATTATTATTATGCTGCTCAATACTTATAA
>JBGUYI010000063.1:0-2849 GCA_045118635.1 Acetivibrionales bacterium | reverse complement strand
ATATTTGCGGAACTTAAGATTTTTATTACTGTATTTTACTCGCAAATGTTTTTTAGAATTATAACTACTCTCCTCGAATACTTTTGCTTAATATACTATGTATAGTGTCATTCACACTTGTTCTGTTTTTTTCTGCTCTTTCTTTTATTTTGTTATACAAACTGGGCTGTATAAGAATCTGCAATCGTTTGCTCTTTGATTCCGGAACCATTTTATATCCTTCTGGAACAGAATTTAATATACAATCTTTCTTCTTTGTTGATTTACTATCAGAAGAATTGCTTGTAAATCGTGAAGCATGATTGTTTATTCTTTCTAAATTTGATTTTATTTTTTTGCTCATTTTTTCATCTCCTCTAAATTATCGCTTCTGTTATTGCTTCACTGCAGCTATTTTTAGCGTTATCTAAAGAGTGATTATATATCATAGTAGTCGTTATATTCGCATGTCTAGCAAACTGCTGTACTTCTGCCAAATTTTTGCCAGCTAATAAAGATAAAGTGACAGCAGTATGTCTTAAACTGTGAGCTGTAAGTCTGGAGCTATTATATCCTGCTTGTTTTAACCTATTTTTCACTATTCCACTTATGGAGCGAGTAGTAAGTCTTTGTCCTCTGTTGTTGTTGCTCAAAGATGCAAATAAGGGATCTGTTTCTTTTGTAGTTCCTCTCATCTGCAGGTACATTCTTATGGATTTCTCTACTGGAGCAGAAATTTTTATATATTCTGTTTTTTCCTCTTTTCCTTTTCCCTGGACATACAAAACTGTAAAATCTCCTAGAGTTCTTAAATCTGATATATCTGCTCTTATTATTTCTATAGTCCTAAGACCTCCTGTTACCATCAAAAGAATTATCGCATAGTCTCTTAGTCCTAGTATGTCTTCTCTTTCTATGCTTAACAATACATCTTTCACTTGAGAACTCGTAAGATAATCTTTTTTATGTTCTCTACCAATTTTAGCTCCTTTTATATGCTCTGCTATGTTAGGGTAATATCCCTCTTGTGATGTCCATTTAAAGAATATTTTACAAGCAGTAACGTAATTTTGTATTGTAGTCGGTTTGTGTCCTTTTGATTTTAAATCTTCTTTGTATGCTAATATATCTTCTCTTTTTGGATTTTTGATTCCATTAAGAGAAAAGTAATTAAAAAGTTGTCTTATAGATTTTGTGTATGTGTCTATAGTCTTTGGAGTTGCATCAAGATACGAAATAAATCTACTAAATAATTTTGATTCTATTGTTTTTTCCTCTATTTTATCTTCACTTGATTGCAAAGTGTTCATATTGTGTCCTCTTTCTACATATATATGTATGTATACACATATACATATATGTCTATACTAACAATTATAAAATTGCATTGTCAAGTGCAGTGTGTATACGTTCATATGTATTAATAATTTTAATAATTTGGAATTTGCATTTTATTTATGCAAACTTTGTTTCATTTTCTTCTAAGATTAATGCCTACGTTGATATATTGCAGTTTTTTTAACTTTTGTATATTACTTGTATATTATATTATTTTGTTTATTATTAAACAGAGACTAAATTGTACTTGACCGTAAAACTATGGAACTAATGCTTCCTATCCTTAAGAAGTATTCTTACTATATTTACGATGTAACATATATCCCATCCAAATAAAGGGATTAGGCCCCATATGGAATCTGAGATCATATTATTATCAATTATTTTGAAAGCATTGTAGTAAATCCCAAACCACAACAATATTGCTATAACTAACGAAATTAATATGCATACAATAATATTAAATTTTAGAGAACTTTGAGGTCTGATTGGCAAATTAGAAATAGCAGCGTACAAAAATGGTATCACCAGTAATATTGTAGTTTCCATAATAGGATTAGCCCATTTAATGTTACACCATTCTTTTATAAACGCATTAGGAATCATAGTAGCAACCAAAATATAAAAACTAATCCCAATATTTTTCCAATACTTATTCCATTGCCTTTCAGTAAGTTTATATACATTTTTCATCGTTACCACCCAAAATCAAATTTTAGAACCATTTATCATATTTAATGCTATTGTTTCCAATACCGCAGCCACTAATAAAATAGCCGCAACAACTAATAAAAAAATTAATATATATCTATGACGAACTTTTTTTTCAAATTTTTCAAATCTAAAATAAGTACTTGATAATATAATTATCATAGAAGCTAATAATTCAAGAACTGAAAAAAATACTGAAATCCAAGAATTACATATTAATGCAAATTCTATTACCGCTGAGCAATTCTGTCTCCATTTTTTATAGTATAAGGATCTCCATCAGATGTGCGGCAAAGTCCTACCTGAATTTCTCCTCTATAATCACTATCTATAACTCCGACTCCATTTGAAAGAGATATTCCATATTTCATTCCAAGACCACTTCGTGCAAAAATAAATGCTGCATATTCACTGCTCGGCAGCTCTATTGCTATACCACATGGAACTCGAATGAGTTCTCCTTTTTTGATAGTTATGTCTTTATCTATGCAAGCATGCAAATCATATCCCGCAGATCCAGATGTAGCCCTGGTAGGTACGGTAGCATTTTTTCTCACTTTAGTTATATTTACCATCAAGACTGTTCATTTCTACCTCTCATTTATCAAATTTCTAATTAGGATATTGTTTTTTTTTGCACTATGAGTATAATAACAGCAGTAGAGACTTTTCGACTAGTCTTTATGAATTATTGTAATATTGATATTTGAATTGACAGCTTCGATTTTAATATCTGGCTGTTTTTTCTTTTTCAACAAACTAATAATCCATTTGAAAAAACTAGCAAATATCTTCATTCTATCACCTCCAGTCGACAACAA
>JBGUYI010000062.1:0-12431 GCA_045118635.1 Acetivibrionales bacterium | reverse complement strand
TTTTTTATGCGTGAATCTATCCAGTTTTTTGGTAAGTCATCTCCCAAAGTGACATCTTCCTCCACATACACCTCAAATTTTTGTCATAAAAAGTTAAATATTTTTTCAGCAATTCATCTCGCCACTTATAGAAGTGGGAGAATTCTTGCTGATACTTGTTAAAAAATGGAAGATGACTTGTCAATACCTGTTAAACCACTTTCACCATATAACTTAAAAACTAGTTGTTCTTTTTCTCTTTAATTAATTTATCTGATATCTTTTGAATAAGTTCAGCATTAGTTGGTTTCTCTCCCAAATCTAATGATAATCCATAAAGATAATTTTTTTTATTATCTTTGTATGCCTTTTTTATACAACTGCGCATACTTCTTTCAACATTTTTATCAGTTGTATTATACTCATCCGCTATAGACGGATATATTACTTTTGTTATTGAATCCATAACTCCATTATTTTTCAAAACCATTAAAATAGCTTTTTTTATATAAAAATAACCATTTACTTTTTGTGATATACCAAGCTTGTTCATAATCACTTCAAGCTCTTTTTCTAATTTGATAATGTTAATGCCATCCTCCTCATGGTCTAATGCTTTTATCCTCTGCATTAAAATATCTAAATTAAATGGCTTCTTTAAATAATAACTAACTCCCATGCTAAAAGCTTTTTCAATATATTTCATTTCATCTAAACCTGAAAATAATATAAATTTAGGCTTTTTTGCTAAAACTTTTTTATTGACTTTTTCTAAAACACCTATGCCATCTAACACAGGCATGAGCATATCTAGTATAACCAAGTCTGCATATTCTTTTAAAATTTCTTCATACAACAAAAAACCATTATCAAAACTCTTTATAACTTGTAAATCTATTTCCCTATTGATCCTTTCTTCTAGTATTTTTCTAAAAAGTTCATTGTCATCTGCTATTATGATTTTTTTTACATTCTTTGCCTTCAACCTTCACTCACCCTATTCCTCATCATGCCTTATTTTTTATTAACGCAACTATACAATATTAGCTTTATAATATGTTGATTATACGGATTGTTGATAACATTTAAGTTACGGTTTTTTATACAATTTTATATGCATTATCATATTGTGCGTTAACGTAAATATGATTTTAGTTCCCACTGAATTTTTTTACATATATAATTTATTTGCTAAAATGTGGAAAAATTTTCTCCTTAACTAAACAATATTCACAATATCCATTGTACCTCATAATAACTGTTTTGTAAACCATTTTGTTCCAATTAATATACAAAAACATAAAGATTACACTTTTTGTTTTGTTATATGGATAAAATAGGCTTAATTACTAATATATAACTGTGTTTTATGTTTAATACCAATACTTTTCATTTTGTAAATATTTTCTAATAATGTATATAATATTCCTTATTATTAAAATATGTATATTTTCTAAAAACTAACAAAAATGTATTATTCCTTCTTTAAACTTACGTAATTATTTTATTTAGTTTTTGCTAATACAATAGCAGTAATATTTTTTGCACCATTTAATTTTAAGATTTTACTACATTCGTTTATTGTTGCTCCTGTTGTAAATACATCGTCAACTATAATAATATTTTTGTCTCTTATTTTTTCTTTATCTTCTACCTTAAATGCTCCTTTTATTACATTACTCCTTTGCATTTTATTACATAGTGCTAAGGAATCTGTTGTTTTTATTCGTTTTAAAACTTTTTCACAATATTTTATCTTCATTAATTTTGACATATAATATGCAAGTAAATGTGCTTGATTATATCCTCTTTCTTTTTGCCTATCTTGATATAATGGAACACTTAGCATAATATCTGCTTCTATATTTTTTATATTATCAAAAATAAGCCTAGCAAATGTCCTATATAAATATGCTTTATGTTTATACTTAAATTCTTTTATCAGTTTTTTTATTTCTCCATCATAAAAAAATGCTGCCAAGACTTTGTCATAATATTTTACATATTCGACCTTATCACAACAATTATTATTATCAAAAAAATTAAGTTTGTTATAACAATCATCACATACTTCAAGTTGTTTATTAAATTCCAAGTTCTTATTACAAAAAATACAAGAACTAGGATATATCATCTTTAAAATTGTCCGTATCATAATAATATTCCACCTCTTTTTTACAACTCACTCGGAGATGTCCCATGTGTCTCTAAGCTTTTTCACTGTCAGCAGTGGGTACATAATTTCAATTCAGGTAGAAATAAATCTCCGTCTGAATTACAACACTCCGCTTGAACGCACACGGATGTACATATGTATTTTGTGCCACATGCGTAGCACGCACATCTTGAGCGCAAGATTTTCTAAAAAATCTTGATTGACTTTACTAAAATATTACACCATTTTCCATATTTTAGCAATATTAATTTATTTTTTCTTGTAAATAAGGATTTAAAAATATTAGTCCATACCCTAAATTAGAATCTTTCACTTTCACTATCTTATCAAATTTTTCTTTATACATATTATTCTTTATTAAAAATCCCAAAACAATATATACTTTCCTTACCACATAATTTTCATACAATCCTAATATTGCAACATTTCTATACATACTTATTGTATTTTTTATATCAATATTAAATAATTTTAAAAAATAATATAATTTTCTAATATCAGGTACACTCCACCAAATATAATCTTGTCGTTTGTTTAAAAATGGATCACACCTTTTGAAATTTATATCAACTTGCTTTTTAAATATTTCTACATTGAAATTACTTCGTATATTAGGAAATCTTACATGCTTTAAAATATCAAAATTTATTTTCTTTTTTAAAATAGGACAATAATACTGATTATTAGCAACCCTTAATTTTTTTATTTCATTTTTTAACTTTTCTCTCCATAATACTTTTTTATCTTTATATGCAACAGCTGGTACTAAAATTTTTATGTCTTGTTCATTTTCTATAATGCTAACTATTGCTAAAACATTATATTTACTTATCTCACATATGAATTTATTAACATTAAATATGTTGTATTCTAATACACCTATATTTTTATTTATATTTAAATCACCTATACAAATACTTTTAAATACCTCATTATCACTTCTAATAAGATAAACTTTATATCTTAAATTATTTTTTATATTAAAAATTGTTACATTAATAACAAATTTTCCTTTTTTCATTTCCATTTTAGCATAACCACTTAAATCACAATTGTTATATTCTTTATCTTCTTGATTAAACATCCAAAATCCTTTGTAATATCTTGATTCAATCAAAAAAGCTTCTCCTCTCTCAAACACAAAAAAATAATCCCTTAATATTCTTATTAAAGAATTATTTTTTTTATTACTTTTTGGGACCTATTATCTTGCTTGTAATTCTTTTTCGTATGCTTCTAAAATTGCAGTTTGCACTTTATTTCTTGCTTCTGTTGATATAGGATGTGCAATATCCCTAAATTCTCCAGATTGGCTCTTTCTACTTGGCATAGCAATAAATAATCCATTTGTCCCTTCTATTATCTTAATATCATGTACAACAAACTCATCTCCAATAGTTATTGAAGCTACTCCTTTTACTCTTCCTTCATGATCAACAATTCTTATCCTTACATCTGTAATGTTCATTATTTGTCTCACCCCTATTGATTTAAGTTTTTTCCTTCGTCCTATATATTATTCGTCAAATTAAATATTTTCTTTAATATTTTTTTGTTAAAAAAGATACCTTAACCCTCCTAAAAATTTTCTCTAAAATAAATTTTTCTACGACTAAAAAAAACAACCTAATCAAACAACATGATTAGATTGTTTCAGAATAATCTCACTAAAATAATAGTATTATCTAATATTAATCCTTCACCGTATCTTCTAAAAATATGTTCAAAATATTATGAGTCTTTATTACTTCATATGCAAAACTAAATAACAATATTATCATAAACAAAATCGTTCTTATAACCGTTCCATCAAAGCTACAAAAAAACACCACTGACACAATTCTTGTTAGTATATACAAAACATCAAAAAATATAAAATTAACAACAAGTTTTCTGAACTCTATATCTGATACCCTATCTTTTTTATTCAATATAATATTTTCTAATATCCTCCAAATTGGTATCCTTATATAAATGAGAAGCGATATAATTGTCAAAGCTGTCATAATATCAAAAAATATGCAATAAATCAATTCTATACTTCCTTTTAAATACATCGAAGTCACTAAAAACGCTGGCAAAGTGGACACACATAAACAAATGGCCAAAATAATACCCATCACAGTAACAGCTCCAATTACACCCCAAACTTTAGCAAAATTCTTCTTTTGAATTTCATTATGCTCTTTTTTTATAAAATCACTCATTCCAGATAATATAACAGTAACTAATATACTAACCAAAAAAGTTACAACTATTAACAAAAAAATAAACGCAATTACATGTATAGGCTTAATTTTATAAAACAAATCCAAAAAAATAAATTTTACAACAAACCTTACAATAGATAATATTCCATCAAATACATTAGTAAATCTAATACTTCTTATAAAATCTACCGTAGAATATACCAAGTAAAATTCCATTAAACTAAACACCAACACTAAAAAGCCTAAAGCAAAGCTAGATATTTTTTTCTCTTTTAAAAAACTTATATACATAACTAATCTATCTCCTTTTTAGCAAATACGGATGCCACAATTTCACTAGAATTATACCAAATTTGCAGAAAATGTCAAGATAATAACATATGAAAACAATCCATTGCTTAACAATAACAATGGATTGCTTTTACAATTTTTAGTCATATGCCTAGCTCTGTTCTAAAACTCTAATTGCTTTTTTTACCATAGCTTGATGCTTTGGTTCAACTCTACTACTTGCATGAGTTTTACTACCTAAAAGGTGAATACAAAAATGTCCATCCATACCGTTTCCTTTTATTGTATCCAAATTTTTACCTCTACCATAACCACCACTTCTGTTAGCAACATATGCTCGAGCTGGTGCACTATCTAATCCAGCGTGTGGCATTCCCGCAATTGATGCTGGTATCTTTATTCCATCTACAGTTAAAATAACCGCTCTCCTATTCCAATTCCACTTTCCTCCAAAAATCTCTTTCATTATTCTTGTATCTTCCTTGGTTAGAGTTTCACAATCCGCATGATTAACTCCAAATGTTCTTTTCACTTTAAATGATTTACCTGTTTCTATATCATAAACATTCGCTATTTTCCCTATTGCAAAAACTTTATTTGCTCCTCCAAACCATGTTTTCTTACAGTAAGTATCTACTTCATTTATACCCAAATGTTTCTTGGTTATATTTCCTACTATTCCATCAACACCTATGCCTTTTGATTTTTGAAAATCTTCTACTGCTTTCTTTGTCTTTTCACCAAAATAACCTGTTATACTATAATTATAACAATTAGCTTCTGTCAATTTTTGCTGTAATTCTCTAACGTCTTGTCCTGACATTCCTACCTTTAATACTCTCGCTGCAAAACTTGTCCCTGAAAAAGTCATTAATCCTATTCCAACGACAGTTGCCATTATAAAACCTTTACTTCTAAACTTCATCTTATTCCTCCCCTTCTTTCCCTTTCTTTTTTATCAGATATTTTGTATTTTGTCAATTACTTTTTTTTACTTTTTTAGCGCATGTTTTACAAAATTTAAAATTAGTGAAAGGAATAAGAAGCTATGAAGCCTTTAACTTTGCGTAATCACAGCCAAAAATGTCATCTTATTCTTTTTGGCCTAAACTCTAAATAATCAGAAGATACTAATTCAAAATTTATGCCATAAAGCTTACCACAAAAAGCATTATTTAATGCAATTCCGTGCAAATGACCATATAAACAATTCTCTACTTTATGTTCATTCATGAGTTCTATCAACTCATTCATTTCTTTCTTATTATTAAAAGGTGGAAAATGTAACATAACATACTTTTTGCACTGTTTATCTTTAACACTTTCTAATGATAATTTCAATCTTCCTACTTCTCTATTATAAATCTTTTCATCCTCTTTAGTATAATCTTCTTCATTCGGACATTTCCATCCTCTAGTGGCACAAACAGCTATATCTTCAATCTTTATGGAGTTGTTATTCAAAAAACTTATACTATTAAATTCATTTTGCAATATATATTTTTCTAGTTTACTGATGGTTGTCCACCAATAATCATGATTCCCTTTTGATATAATTTTTTTACCTTTTAATTTATTTATAAACTCAAAATCTAAATTAGCCTCTTGCAAATACGTAGCCCATGATATATCTCCTGGAATTAAAACGTAATCTTCATCATTAATCAAATCATTCCAATTACGTTGCAATTTTTCCATGTAATTATCCCATTTTCCACCAAAAACATCCATTGATTTATCTACACTAATTGCTAAATGTAAATCCGATATTGCATATATACTCATTACTTACCTCTTTTCATAATACTCTTTTATACTTTTTGCTAACCTAAAATTTATGCCATCAACCTTGGTTAAATCATCTATGCTGGCCTTTTTTATATTATCTATAGTTTTAAAATATTTTATTAGCGCTTTCTTCTTTGACTCACCTATACCATGTATATCATCTAAGCTAGATTTCTTATATTTTTGTTGTCTCAATTTCTTATTATAATCTATCGCAAACCTATGCGTTTCATCTTGTATCCTTGTTATAAAATTGAGGACATCTTTATCATTTTCCAAACTTATTTCATTATTATCTAGTATTAATCCCCTTGTCCTATGTTTGTCGTCTTTTACCATTCCTGCTAATAATATATCTAAATTAAATTCTTCTAATATATCTTTTATACAACTAACATGTCCTTTACCACCATCTAATAAAATCAAATTGGGTAATTTTGAAAAACTTAAATCATTATTTTTAAATCTATTAAACCTTCTATATACAGCTTCTTGCATAGCCAAATAATCATTTTGACTATCTTGAGATTTTATTCTAAATCTTCTATATTCCTTTTTATTAAAAATGCCATCTGTTATGACGACCATTGACACAACTATATTTTCATTTCCTGTATTAGACACATCATATGCCTCTATTCTACTCGGCATAAAAGATAAATTCAAGGCCTTTTTCAATCTATATAAAATTCCGTCCTCTTTGTTAAACCTTCTGACAAATTCTTGCTCTGCATTTTTATTGACTAATTCTACTAATCTTAAATTTTCTCCCCTTTTAGGTGTTATTATACTAACCTTACTTCCCTTTATATCTGAAAACATTTCTTTAATTACATCCCTTTCATCTACCTCTAACGGAACAAATATTTCTTTTGGTATATAATTAAAGTTTGTGTAAAATTGTTTCATAAATGACGCAATTACCTCTTCATCTTTTTCATCTCGCACATCGTCTATTATAAAATTATTTCTTCCAACCAATTTGCCCTGCCTCACAAAAAATACTTGTATACAAATATTTTGTTCTCCTCTAAAAAAGCCTATCACATCTTTATCTTTCAAATGTATATCTAAAACTTTTTGCTCTTCCTCAAAATGTTCAAATCCTCTTAATACATCCCTAATTTTTGCTGCTTTCTCAAAATTTAATTTATCAGATTCCTCTTTCATTAATTTGCTCAAATATTTCTTTATACCTTTTTTATTTCCATCTAAAAACTCGCATATATCATGTATCATTTTGTTATATTCATCTTTTGTTATAGCTCCTATACATGGTGCCTTGCATTTCCCTATATGATAATTGAGACACTCTTTAGTCTTTTTTGAAAGATTCTTCTTGCATCTTTTTGTCGGGAAATATTCATTTATTATATCCATAATGTCCTTAACTGCCTTTGAATTGCTATATGGACCATAATATTTACAACCATCTTTTTCTAATTTTCTTGTTATAATGACTCTAGGAAATTCTTCTTTTGTTGTGATTTTTATGTATGGATAATTTTTGTCATCTTTTAACAGTACATTGAATTTAGGTCTATATTGTTTTATTAAATTACATTCTAAAATCAACGCCTCTAATTCTGAATCTGTTATTATATACTCAAAAGAGTGTATGTTAGACACCATTCTAATTACCTTGTTTGAATGATTTAGATTAGAATTAAAATATTGTCTCACCCTATTTTTTAAAACTATAGCTTTACCAACGTATATGATATTATTATTTATATCCTTCATTATATAAACTCCCGGCTTATCTGGAAGTTTCTTTAATTCCTCTTGTATACTAAACATAATACTCCAATCCTTATGATCTCAAATACTCACCTAACTCTTTTATAGCTTCATTAGCATCTAATCCATCTGCTAATAATGTAACTTTATCATTATTTGCTATTCGCAATGACATTAACCCTAAAAGACTTTTCGCATTTGCTTTTAGCTTACCTTTTTTCACAAAAACTTCTGCATCATACTTAGACGCTTTTTGAATGAAAAAAGCTAAATTATTAGATGTTAAACCTGCTTTTACCCCTACCTCAACATCATTACAAATCATATAGAATCCTCTCTTACATTTTTATTTTCTACCTTACGACTCAATATTTTATAGCAAGTTTTTTTAATTGTAAAGAGGTCTTTAGATTCATCAACAATATTATTTTTAGACCGTTTTCTAGATTGTAAACTATAATCCCACTTTTTAGAGGTTTACAAATTAACCAAAAACAGTTAATATAATTGTTGCATGAGAATATTTCAATGCAAATTAAAATAATAAGGAGTATGACTTTTGCAAAAGATTATAATTGATAAAAAATATGCTAACAAAAAAATAGATAGGGTAATAAAACTTTTATTCCCAAAACTTTCTCAAAACTTTTTATACAAAGCTTTTAGAAAAAAAGACATAAAAGTAAATGGTATTCGTGTAGATTCATCTTATATATTATCTTCAGGTGATATTTTAGAAATATATATCGTAGATGATATATTAGAAAATACAAATCAAACTTTGGATTATTCCAATTTCTTTGATGTCGTTTATCAAGACGAAAATTTACTTATAGTAAATAAGGTACAAGGTCTTTGTGTACATAACGACAAAACAAACGATAAATATAATCTACTTGATCTTGTTACAAAGTATTTATCAAATCCTAATATAACACCTATGCTTTGCCACAGGTTAGACCGAAATACTGGTGGGCTTATTCTGATTTCTAAAAATACTAAAACTTTAGACTTATTACTAGAAAAAATAAAACTTAATGAAATACAGAAATACTATAAGTGCTTAGTTTATGGCAAACCTCCTAAAAAATCGGGTTTGCTCACTGGATATTTATTTAAAGACAAAAAACTTAGTAAAGTATTCATAAAGGATACTTATCAAAAAAATTCTGCCAAAATTTTGACCAAGTATAAACTTATATCTTATGAAAATAATGTATCTACTTTAGAAATAGAATTATTGACTGGCAAGACTCACCAAATAAGAGCTCATTTGGCTCACAATAATCTCCCTATAATAGGTGACGGTAAATATGGATCAAATAAAATAAACAAAAACTTCTCATACAAATTTCAAGCCTTATGGGCTTATAAACTAAAATTTGATTTTAAAGAAGAGTGTCATCTGTCTTATTTAAACAATAAAGTTTTTTGTGTAACTCCAACATTTTTATAAGAAACAAGGTCTGTAACAGACCTTGTTTCTTTAAATTCCTATAAATTGTTGTACTAAAATTTTACCGTATACCGAACTATTTACTATTCCAAATCCTACGTAATTAAAGTTTTTATTCAATATATTTTCTTTATGTCCAGTCGAATTCATCCAAGCATTAAAGGCTCCTTCTACACTCTGATTTCCCGCTATATTCTCTCCTGCACTTCTAAATGAAATACCAAATTGTCTCATCATATCAAATGGAGAACCATACGTCGGAGATTCATGTGCAAAATAATTATTTCTTACCATATCATTTGCTTTCTCTATTGCACACTTTCTAAGTTCACTATTAAAGCTTAGTTCCGGAATACCTGCTTCTCTTCTTGCTTTGTTCACTAAATCTAATAATTTTTGTTCATCGCTAGTTACTGTTATTTTGGTTTGAGTGACTGTTTCTTTTGGTGTACTCGGTGTGTTTTGTGGTTGAATAATTATCTCTGGTGTGTTGGTTTGTGTAGTTTCTCCTATTTTTAAGTATTCACCATACACAAATCCACTATATGCATTTAATGGTTCATAAATTGCATACCATGCTCCAACTTTTCCTAATATATTTATATTTTCTCCCTTAACAAGAACCGTTACTACTGGATATCTTGTAGAAGGACCACTTCTTACATTTAACCCTTCTGGTGTTACTACGGCATTTTCAAATTTCATCATTTCGAATTTTTCTTCTTGCCTTGCATATGACATATTCTGCAAATTAATATGACATGCTAAACAAAAAATTGTTAATAAAATAAATGCAAATTTTTTATTCACTGAAATTCCCTCCAATATTTATAAATTCACATTTATTATTAACAATATTTTATAATTTTATTTAATTATTTCACATGCTTTTTTTATCGCATCTTGATAATCTAGTTCTTGTTTTTCATTACTATTCCTTATTTTAAATTCTACAATTCCTTCTCCTGCTTTTTTCCCTACAACTATCCTTATTGGATAACCTATTAAATCACAATCTTTAAATTTAACACCAGGTCTTTCGTTTCTATCATCTAATACAACTTCTACTCCACAATCTGATAATTCATTATGTATTTTTTCTGCTAAATTACATTGTTCCTCATCTTTTACATTAACAGGTACAACAACAACATGATAAGGAGCTACAGATACCGGCCATATTATACCATCATCATCATTATTTTGCTCTATAACCGCAGCTAATATCCTATTTATACCTATTCCATAACATCCCATAATCATTGGAACTTCATTACCATTTTCATCTAAATAATTACAACCTAAAGCATCACTATATTTTGTACCCAATTTAAATATATGACCAACTTCAATTCCTCTTGCTAATTTTAATTTTTCTCCACAATGAGGACAAGAATCTCCACTAGCAACTGTTCTTATGTCCATAACTACATCTGCTTTAAAATCTCTTCCATAATTTACATTCTTTAAGTGATATTCTGTTTTATTAGCACCTACTACAAAATTTCTCATGTTTAAAATTTCGTTATCAGCTATTATTTGTACTCCTTCTAATCCTATAGGTCCCGCAAATCCAACTTTAGCTTTTGTTAATTTTTCTACTTCTTCTTGACTCGCCATTTCTAATTCGATACAGTTCAAATAATTCTTTAACTTAGTTTCATTTAATTCTCTATCTCCTCTTACCATTGCGACAACTAATTTGCCATCTGCTTTATATATCAATGTCTTTGCAAAATCTTTTGGACTACAACCAAAAAAATTCGTCAATTCTTCTATTGTTCTAGAATTTGGTGTTAATACCTCCTGAATCTCTTTTAATTCTTGATTATCCACATCTAATGTTTTTGTTATACAAGGTGCTTTTTCATCATTTGCTGCATAACCACAAGCATCACAATAAGCTATTATGGCTTCCCCAATTTCAGACTTAACCATAAATTCTTGTGAACCAGAACCTCCAATTGCTCCTGGGTCTGCATCCACTATAGTAAAATCTAAGCCACATCTTTCAAAAATTCTAGTATATGCTTTTTTCATTTTCTCATACGATATATCTAATCCAGCCTCGTCTTTATCAAAACTATATGCATCCTTCATAACAAATTCTCTAGACCTTATAACACCAAACCTTGGCCTTCTCTCATCCCTATATTTTGTCTGAATTTGATACAAATTAATAGGTAACATTTTATATGATTTAATTTCCTGCTTAACTGTATTAGTAAATATCTCTTCATGTGTTGGTCCTAAGCAAAAATCACGACCATTTCTATCATTTAGCCTAAACATTTCAGGACCATAAATATCTAAACGTCCTGAATCTTTATATACCTCAGCTGGAAGTAATGCCGGCATTTTTAACTCACACGCTCCTGCTCTATCCATTTCTTCCCTTACTATTTGTTCAACTTTTCTAAAAACTCTATTCCCTAACGGCAAAAAACAATATACCCCTGCCGCAACCTTTCTCATTATACCAGCCCGCAACATTAATTGATGACTTATTATTTCAGCTTCCTTTGGTACTTCTCTTAATGTTGGCAAAAACATCTCTGACGCCTTCATATTATAATTCCTCCTATAAAAACCCTTTTCTTCTCTACATACTTCTACAATTATACCTTTTTGCAACCACATTGTAAAGCCAAAAAAACTACTGCTATCCTTCTCTATATAAAAATTACACTAATAGATATACTCATGATGATAAGCTTATAGCCTAAAATCATGAGTATATTTTGTTACTTTACACCTATTCTGTCACTATAACATAATTTCCTGCTTGGTC
>JBGUYI010000061.1:0-5540 GCA_045118635.1 Acetivibrionales bacterium | reverse complement strand
TTTATTATAATTGACAAGAATAATTAAGTTATGTAATTAAGCACCTCTTTATGAGGTGCTTTTAAATATAAGAAGTAATTAATAAAGGTATTTGAGGTAATAGTATGAGAAAAAAAATGTTTATAACAGGTGGGGAAAGAGGGATTGGACTAGGAATTTCAAAGTGTCTCGCAAAAGGTGGATATGATATAGCGTTTTCTTATTACCCAAAAGAACATTTTGCAGATGAATATGTAGCTAAGGCAAAAGATGAATTAGAAAAACTTGGTGCAACTGTTCATACATTTCCTGCAGACTACAGCAAAAAAGAAGATGCAAAAAGAGTTTTTGAAGAAGCAGTTGCAAAACTTGGTGGCCTTGATTTATTGGTAAATATTGCAGGAATAAATAAACCAAAAGCTATACAGGATTTAGATGAAGAAAATATGGATTATGTTTTAAATCTTGACTTTAGGACATATATTATGATGATGCACTATGCAACAAGGCATATGATTGATAATAATATAAAAGGCAATATAATAAATATCACTTCATCAAGAGGAGAAAGGGTGTATCCAAATTGTGGACTCTACTGTGGTATCAAAGCAGGCATAAATAAAGCGACAGAAGCATTTGCACTTGATGTGGCAAAGTATGGTATAAGAATCAATAATGTAGCTCCTGGTGCTGTAAGGATAAGGTCAAAGGAAGATTTATTAAAAATAAAAGAAGGATTTGATACAGATTATTTTTGGAGCGAAGAATATAAAAATGCAACAGAGATTAAAGAAGATTTCTGGGACCAACTTGGAGAAAAGATACCACTTAAGAGAGTTGGACTACCAGAGGATGTAGCAAATGCTGTTGAGTTTTTGATATCAGATAAGGCATCTTATATAACTGGTGTTACATTAAGAATTGATGGAGGTCTTATACTTCCAGGTATGCCAGAAGGTTCAAGCATGAGTAAGGATGGTTGGTCATAAATTATGAAAAAGTACTCAATATTTTGTTATCTATTAACAGCAATATTTTATATAGTTCAAGTGAGTGTGCTTGGATATACTGTATATTTTTTGGCTGAAAATGGATATACTGCAGCGCAAATTAGTATACTCATGGGAATCTTTGGCATAATAGCAACCATAACTCAACCTATGCTTGGATACATCGCTGATAAGAACAAATATATTGATTTTAAGAGAATACTAACTTGGATTGGATTTGCAGTTATTATTTTATTCATTGCACTATATTATTTTTATCAAAGAAAAATCGCTAGTGGATTACTTTTTGGAACTATATATTTATCTACAAACAATATGTCTCCATTTATAAATGCAAGTTGTTTCTATTATACAGACATAGGTTATAACGTTGACTATGGTGTAGCAAGAGGTTGTGGTTCATTTTCTTTTGCAGTTGTTTCATATATATTAGGTAATTTAATGCATAAGTATGGTGCGAGGCTTGTAGCGGTCAATGGCATAGTGTCATCAATTATATTATTTATATTCATTATAATTATACCAAGACTAAAAGATGCTAGTATAGTTGTAAAAAAAGAAACTAAGGTTGAAAGTAAAGATACCTCTCATACTAACATAATAATGAAATATCCATCATTTTTTTTGATGGTGCTTGCAGTCATATTTGCAATGTGCTTTCAAAACTCTGATTGTGGATATATGATTAATATTATAGAGGAGCTTGGTGGTGATAGTTCACACCTTGGATTTGCAAATGCTATAGCAGCAATGGTAGAAATACCAATTATGTTTTTAATATCTAAAATGCTTAAAAAGATACATGTCAAAACAATGATATTAATAGCATGTGCATTCTATATAGTTAGGGCTTTTGTCTTTCACATAGAAAGCATGACCGCCATCTATGTAGCGCAAGTGTTACAGATGTTTACTTTTGCAATACTTATACCATCGTCAGTTTATTTATCTGATGATATGATGCAAGAAGAGGATAAAAATAAAGGACAGACATTTATAGGTATGGCGACTACAACTGGCCTTATACTTGGTACTTTTGTAGGAGGTCAACTGATATCTATAGGTGGGACCGACTTACTAGAGGTAGGATGTATAGTAATAGCTGGGATAAGCTTTATTTTTGCATTTTTAGGGAATGTAGTAAAAAATTGATAATTGTTCAAGATTATTTAATATTATATTTAAAAGAGGGATGCAAACCTCTTTTTTTTTGTGAGTAAAATATAACTAAAAAAAAATAACTGGGTTTTGGAGGACTTTACTATGTATGAAAAAATTAAAATGTTTGAAAGTTATTTAAAAGAAGAAGAGAAGGCGGAAAAGACAATAATGAAATATGTGCACGACATTAAAGAGTTCTATAGCTGGCTTATAACGCCACACAACAATCGTAGGGGCGAAGCTTGCGAGCCCGAACAAAGCCGTAGGGGCGAGCTCTGCGAGCCCGAAGTGACAAAAGAAATATTGCTCAATTACAAGGATCACTTAAAAAAGTCTCTATTAAAAGTATCTACAATCAATTCTAAAATTTCGTCTCTAAACGCATTTTTTACCTACACTAAAAATGAATCTTTAAAACTAAAAGTTTTAAAATGCCAAAAAACAATATTTGGATACAAAGAAAGAGAACTGACTCAAACAGAATATAGGAAATTATATATTGCTTGTAAAGATAATAATAAATTAGGACTTATCATAGAGACAATATCTTGCACTGGTATAAGAGTCTCGGAACTCAAATATATAACATACGGATCAACAAAGAATGGCAAAGCAGTAATAGAAAACAAAGGAAAAATTAGAACAATATTATTACCAAGAAAACTATGCATAAAATTAATTAATTATTTTCATAATAATAAATTCTGTAGGGAAGAGCCCCGCACACCCGAACAGAACTGTAGGGGACGACATTCTGTCGTCCCGCATCGTAGGGGCGAGCTTTGCGAGCCCGTTTTTACTACAAGAAATGGTACGCCAATTGATAGAAAACAAATTTGGCATATGCTCAAAAAACTATCAGATAAAGCAGGAATCCCAAAAGAAAAGGTATTTCCACATAATTTAAGGCACCTATTTGCACACGAGTTTTATAAGTCGACCTATGATATTGTTAAGTTGGCATCATTACTTGGGCATAGCAGTATAGAGACTACAAGGATTTATACAAAAGAGACAGAAGATGAGTGCAGGGAGGCACTAGAAAGAATTAGTTTAGTAAGAGATTAACTAATATTGACAGAAAATATAAAGTAACCAGCCTGACAAAGGTATTGGTTACTCTTTATAACTAATTACTTGGCATAACCGTTAGAGGCCTGCCTTTTATTGCTTAAATATTAACATATAAATTAATGATTGTCAAATACAAAAGGTGGATGACTTTATAGACATAATCTATATTATGTCTACAAACATATTATATTTTATCAAAAAAATATATCAATTACAATAGAAAATAGATGTATGAATTATTATTAATGCTCGCAAATATGTTTTATTTGGGGCAAATTTATAAATTTGTATGATTTTTTCATTTATTTTATTGACATAATATAGATTATGTCAATGGCATTGGGGATATTGTTACATGAGTAAAAAAGCGCAAAACAAAAGCAAGAGATTAAATTATAAAAATTATAGTATGAAACCGGTAATAATCGGATTTTTATCTATCGTTATAATAATGCTTTTGCTGATGTTATATAAATACAAATTAGATTATGAAGAATTTGCAAAAAATAACACATATGTACAAGAAAAAAAGTGGGAAAGGATAAATCATAATTGGCCTGAACCACCTAAAGAAATGAGAATATATGTTGGTGATGGGTTTTATTTTTTTAAATATAAGTATGATGGATATGATTTTTGGATAAGAGCAAATGATAGTAATTTAAAAAACTCTCGTTCAATATTTAGGTATGACACCAGCACACCAAGTGAGATAGTAGATTCTAGCAGAGTGCTTGAGATAGGCGGAAATTCCAATAGATATATTTATGAATATATGAAAGGTATTAAAAATAGATCTTATTAATAATAAATTATGGAGGTATGTTTTATGAAAAGATCAAACATTTTAAAAATAGTTAGGAATGTCGTTTGTATTATTTTGGTAACATTTTGTTGTATTTATTATGTTGAGTCTTACCTGGCATCAATGGGAAGCCATGGCATTTTTGCAAAGATACTGAATATTAAGACTGAAGAAGAGAAGGAGATTGAGGAATCAAAAAAGGTTGAAGAATTAAAGGAAGAATATAGCAAAGTACATACAATCGATCAAGCTGTTGCATTATATGATTGTAGTAAGTTTGAAGAATTGTTTTGGAAAAAATCAAAATATGGATATCCATATCCACCAATAGAACTTTGTTATAAGGGAGCAGTGGAAAATAAACAATATGCTGAATATTTATACCCGTACAAAAGTAAAGGAAAACTATGTTTTGTGGTATATACATATGATACTTTAACTGGTGAATGTGTAGGTGAAATAAGATATGTTCATAGTTATACTAATCGAGAAAAAGATAAAAAGTCTAGGTATAATAAAGCAGACTATTTCGATCCATACAAGCCTGAAGAATTTGTTCATGATATGGAGTTTCAATTATTAGTTTTGAGCGGGAGTGGTACTGTTTCGGAGGCACTTTTATATTTGAACCTTGGTGAAGCATGGGTTGATAGTATTGGGAAATAAATGAGAGGTAATTCGTTATGATTAAAGATAAAATGATTAACTTAATAGAGAGAATAATAATATATTTTGTTTTATTTGTTGTCATACCATTTATTCCTGGCTATATATATGCTAGATTTCACAAAATTCTGTTTTATATTGGAATTAATCTAATTAATGGAGGAAAAATTGATAACAGTGAATTGGGTGTATTTCTTGGAAATCTAGTGGGAATGTTTTTATATCATATAATATTTTCATTTATAATGAATAAATTTAGTTTTTTTAAAAGAATTTCTAAATATTTTGTAGACTATTGTAAAAAATACTGTGAAATAAGCTTTGATAATATAACGTATAGTGAATACATTGATAAAATTATACTAATTGGTTTTATTTGTTGTTACTTAGCAATTTATATTAACAATAATGATATTAGATTACAAATAATAGCAATATATTTGTCATTATATTCTATTTTTAATTCAAAACCACAAAGGAATTATTAAGAAATGAAGTTTAGTAAACATTAAGGTTGGCTAAAGGTTATGGAAAGAAAATATAAAAAAATAATAACAAAAATAATATTAGTTGCCATTATATTATCAACTATATTTTCTTCATGTAGTAAAAATCAGAATAATCAAAATAAGAATTCTAAAGAAAAAAGAAATACATCTGGAGAATTAGTGTACGTTGAGTTTGATTCAGAGAATATTATGCTTCTTAACAACGAAACAGTATATATTAAAGATGTAGATAAAAGCTTTAAATTTCCCTTTTATAGTGAACGCGAGTATGAAAATGTTTCGGTATATGACTCGGCAGAAAATAGTTTTAATAACAAAGTAGTTCATTATGATAAG
>JBGUYI010000060.1:0-10384 GCA_045118635.1 Acetivibrionales bacterium | reverse complement strand
TCTCACCTCGAATCTTTGTTTTCTGGTGAGAATGCATAAAAAATAGACATGTCATTAAAAAGCAAGTAGAGAGCATTTTCAAAAACTCAAACACACAAAAATTAATGTGTTTGTCTTAGTTTTATGCATTCTCTACTGCTTACGACATGTCTACTTAAATAAGCAGTATTAAATTTACCTATTTATACCATTTATTCTTGTTTTTTAACACGACTAAATTAGTCGTGTTGGCATAAGCAAAGCATTAAAAGTATTGATTTTATTGAGCATTAAATTTGCAATAAAAAAACACGACCGCAACGGTCGTGTTTCATAACATTCAGCTATTTTATATTGTTTAATGCTTTAGTCCAGAAATCATACGATTTTGTATAACTGGAGCTCATTAGTATTTTCAATGCTTTACTTCTTTTATCGTTCTTAAAAGTATAACCTGATTCATTTAATAACCACTCACTAAGTGGCGGTTGTAGTTTCAAAACTGTAATTATTTGAAAAGCTATGTCTTCAGGTAATGGGGACTCTTGATTCTCATATTTTTGATATTGGCGAGTGTCCATATTCAGTTTTTCTGCAAGTTGAGATTGTGTTAAACCTCTATCATTTCTCAGTTCTTTTAATAAAACTTTTAAATTTTGATTTGCAAGTCTTGATAGCTCCTCAGCATTATTTGTAAAATCTAAAACATCTGCTTCCGTTAATACATCATAGTTTTTATCAATATCAATTGTTACTTTCTTTTTTGCTTTATTGTTTGATAAACCATAAAAAACAATGCTTCTTTCAGCTATATACTCATATTTTACATTTATGCAACCTTTGACATAATCGGGGTCTTTTTTGTCAATCATCTTCTTGTATTTAATATCATTGATTACTAAATGTTTTTTATAATAGACTAATTTATTATTTATTACTAAGTTAAAAATTCTATCATTATTTAAGCAAAGTTCTAAAAATTCATTATAAGTCAATTCAAAATGGTCATTTTTATTCTTAAAATCATAAGTATACTTTTCAAACTCAGGATATCCGTGACCTGCTGCTTCATACCTTATAGCCAATGTCATAGTGCTAACTTGATAATAATCAGACATTTTATTTAACACTTTATCGATTAGCTTTTGCCTATCTCCACTGGTTGTATAGTAGCCTGAGTTCATTACTTCATTTTGAAGCTTTATTAGTAAGTTCCTGTGACAAAGTAGTAAACTTCCAGCAAATTTATTCGCTTGCACTTCTGCTCTTTCATCATCATCCTTCCAAACAAACGAAGTACCAAACTTACAAACTAAATGATAATTAACATCGCCAGTGACTTCCCTTCTCAAATACACATAATATCTATGCCTAAGCCAATGGTACAATTCATGAGCGATAGTAAAATTCACTTGTTTGTGTTTATTTGCTCTAATATTTCTAACATCAATGAGTATTGTTCCTGCTTTAAGTTTTACTTTGACTGGCTCGCCAGTATCAGCATCATAAAGTGTCACAGTTTCATCTGACATACAGCATGTCCCCTGTTGTGTTAGTTCACTTGGTGTCAAACGATATCGTTCTTCTATTCTTAGTCCCATCCGTTTAACTAAATCTCTAACTGGAACATTTGTAAAACTATTAATTTCTTCTTGTGTATAATATTGTTTAAGTAACTCATCCGCATCCTCTTGCATTGGGAATGTTTTATCCTTTGGAAGCAGATTATAATTTAATTGATACGAAATATCAAATGGATTAGGATGTGGCTCATCATCTACTCTGACGATTTTAAAGTTAGTTATTCCGTTGGCATCAATGTTGCACTTGCAATTAATAAAGCAGTTTTGTTTATTATAAACACTAAATACTTCATCAGGCTTTACATCAATTTTCTTTGCGGTTATTCTAACCTTTACATCAAAACAAAACTCATTGCCGTTTTGATATACAGTAGGAATTGATGGATTAGTCTCTTCAATAAATTCTATTTTTTTGTCAAATCTCTCTGATATAAAGGCGATGAGTTTCTCATTAATTAGTTCTGTCTTGTTTTCTTTTATGTATTCTAATAGCCTGTTCATTTCAAAAATTAATTTTACACTTTATGCAGCAAAATATAATAATCTTTGCCTTAGAAATGCTTTAGTAGCATGGGTTAACACTTTTTCAGTTAAAGTGCAATCTAATTTTACAGTACTTAAAAAAGATTTTGCATCTTCATCATTTCTAAAATGTAATACTATTTTTCCATTCTCACTATCAAAACAATAATAGTTCTTATCAAATAGTCCATGGTGATTCTTACAAAGCCATATTCCATTTTCACCTGAATTAACTAATGAGTACTTTTTGTAAAAATCTTCATTTTTATACTGACTATTTTCATCAATCAAATACTCAAGATGATTATTTTTAATAAAATTATTAATCTCTTTTTTGCTCGCCTCTCTAACACGATTTACCTCATAGAGATGAGCTGCATCCAATATTGAAGCATTGTCTTCTCCACAAGCTGAACATTCTATTGGAATACCTTTTTTTCTTAAATTGTTCCTAAACAATGTTTGATTTCTAAGTTCATTCTTTTCCTTAAATCTTGAATAGGTATCATCCGCTTGCTTCTTTTCATTCATAAATGTGTCATCACTTATGTACTCAATATTTATACCAGCATTAATAAAAGTTGTTTGGATTGACCCTGACAGTCTATCAGCTACTTTTTTTTCTTCTTCATCATATGCAAAATATTGTTTCCCAAGCCTAAATTCTATTTTAGTTTTTTCCTTATCTGCTAATACTTTTAAACACCAGCATCTTAATAAGCTGTCATATCCCTGAGCCGACAAAGCCTTAAAAGTATAAATATAACTCTCTGTAACATAGTCTTCTTCGCCATCATCATTTTCTACAGTATACTCATTACATTGTAAAAAAGAAGGTATATTACCAGTATTTTTTTTAGAAACATATGCTATATCCCTAAGATACTTATTAAAATTAGAGAATTTAATATTGCTATAATTAATATTACTTTGACATTGTTCATTGTAATTAGAAAAATCTACTTTATCAATATTTAGAACTTTAAAACCTATTGTTTCTAATTCTCTATATGACAAAACATTAAACAGATTGTGTGGATAACTTTGTTCAATATCTAATAAATAAAATGTTAAATCTACACCATTTTCTCTTTCTTCAAAATAGTAATTAAAAATAGCAGGTATGCCTTGTTTCAAATATGTATTTGCATGAAAATCATGTCTGCCAAAAGAGTCCTCTTTTTTATTTGACTTTCCAACATCAAACTCATGCTTCCTATCATAATCATAATTTGTATTGCTAATTCCGACTATGTGTTTTAATTTATCATCTTCAAAAATATTTATAGTTCTTGTAACATAATCGTTTAAACTTCGCTGACTTTGGATATTTCTATTTCCCTCATCTGAAATATCAATTATTTCTAATTTCGCTTTACCTATGTCATTTTTGTCATTATAGAAATATCTTAATACATCTTTATATACTCTCTTATAAGTCAGTTCGTAACAACTATATATTTTAACCGTTAATTTCATAAATCACCTTCTAATAATTAATAATTATAATTTCTCTTCTGTTTTGTCTATTTCTTTTAGTCGTTTTATTATCTTTAATTAAAATTAATTTATTTTCTTTCGCCCAATGTTCTAAGTTATTCTTATTACCATTTGTATGTTCCAAACAATTAGACAGCATAAATTTTATTTTCTTTTTGTTTAATTTCAAGATATTATTTCTTAGTTCTTCCTCTTGTTTACTATCCCAACCATTAAAACCTCTCTTACCATCTTGATAAGCACCATCATTACCTAAATAAGGTGGGTCGCAATAAAGTAGGTCATTTTTTGAAATATCAGATAAAAAATCATCATAGCTTTTATTATTAAATTCGATATCAATATCGCTGCATCTCAAATAGAAAGAAATCAATTTCTCATACATTTCATCATTGAATCCAGAATTCCCGCACGGATTATTGAATTCATGTTTAGAATTAAATCTAATTTGATGTTCAAATCCATAACATATCAATAAGTATAATAAAATTTCTTTATGTGTTTTGTTATATTCATTTCTCAAATTAATATATGCTTCTTTATTCCCTTTTGCTAACGAATATTTTTTTGTATATTTAATGATTGAATTATAAACCGTAATAGGATGTGTAGATGATAAAAATTTCAATAGACCAGTTACAAACCCATTAATATCATTGTACACAACTTTCTTTGCATTAACATTTAATGATACTGTTCCCCCTCCACCAAAAACATCATAAAAACACGATATTTCATTTGGTAGATTATTTTTTATAAGTTCTAATGTGTCATATTTACCACCTATATAATTTAGCGGTGATGCATATTTAATATTGTCAGATTTTTGAATATAAAATAAATACTCATAATGTGCTACATCTTTAGTGCCATCTTCGATTTCTCGTTTTACAGCTCTTGTGCTTTTGTATTTAACAAAATTTATTTTTTTTAATGTATAAGTTCCTTCAACAGCATATCTTTTTAGTACTGCTTCAATAAACTTTAAAGACATGATTCCTTTATCACTATAAGAAAAAATTATATGTTTAAAGTTAGTTTTTTTAATCAAATTTTCAAATTCAAATTCAACATTACCCTTTTTACACCAATTTGACATTCTATCATTTTCTCTATGCTTCCCTTTACCATGTACAGAAGGGTTATCATTTCTGACAATTGTTTCAAGTACATGATATTGACTATTATACTGTGTAGGTGTGTATGGTGGGTCTATATACAAAACATCTCCATTTATATTATTGATTAATTGTGCAGCATCTTCACAATAACATTTATCATCAAATTTTGATTTTTTTATTTCTAATGGTATCATTTTTATTTCATTCAAAGCTCTTGAATCCCAAATTTTAAGGTAAGCACTGTACACCCCTGCTACATTTGACACTCTACTTACAGCTTCAAGTAAACAAGCTATTAAATACATTTTTTCTTCTAATGATATTTTTTTATTTTTATACCAATTATCAATTGTATCTCGGATATAATCTATTTTTTTTGCATTTATATCACTAAAATATTGGCATCCACCATTTGGACTAAAATTGTTATAACAAAAGCCTTTGACATATTTTGATGCATCAAACTGATTAAAATGTTCAAATGGGTCAAACCCCAACTTTTTGAATTTAGTGTCATTATAAAGTATCAAACCAGCTGTAAAACTATATGCATAATCTAAAAAATCATTAGCAATGATTTTATAATATCCTTTATATTCATTTGCAACTGTGCCAGTACCTGAAAACAAATCACAAAAAACAAGCCCTTGTTTTTTTAGTGACTTCTCATTTAATAACTTATCAATTTCATCAATAAGTTTTAATTTGTTTCCGATGTATCGCACTAACTTACCATCCCCTTTTATTCATAATACAAAAATTAGTAATTTACAATTTTTTATCAAAGATAAGATTTTACAATTATAGTTACAGCTATAATCAGTAGTATAAAAAATATTACTGCTCCACCGACCACCACCCACCCCATTGGTGTTAATTCATTAAATTTACTATTATAATTTCTTCTCATATTTAGATAACATTCTATATTGGGTAAGTATCATCATAAAACGATAAATTTACAGCCAAATTTGATTCTGCCTGACCATTTACACTACGGAAGAAGTCAGCTATATCACTATTATTACGACTCATAAACCTATTTAAAAATCTGTAATTAAGTTCCCTTCGTTTTGATTTAAATATTATTTTAGAGTTATTCAACATATTATCAATGCTTGATTCAATATTATTCAAGTCGACATCTAATTTAATTAAGCCTATACCAAATTGGTCATTCAATATAGTCAGTTTTTCATTTAATGCATTATCATTTTCATCCATATCTTTTACTACTAAATATCCATAATTTGACCAACTTGAATTAGATACCGCTTGAAAATACTTCTCACAAACATCTGTTATATTTAATGTTAACTTTAATTCAAATGAATACAATTCAAATAAAGTTTCTGCATTTTTTTGCATTGTTTCAAATGCACTTTTATACATTTCACTCGCATAACGAACACCAATCATATCAGGATGTTCCCATTCATACATACCTTTTTTTAAATTTGTAGACTTACTTGCATCTATTGTTTTTGCATGTAACATAAAAAATGGATGATTTAATAAATATGTAGCCAATGGTTTATGCATTTTCTTTTCTTTGTCATTTTCGCTTGCAGTATCAATTCTTATTTGTGAGGCAGGAGTGTTAACTAATGCATCACCATATTTATCTTTAAGTTCCGCTAAACCAAATAGCATAGAATCCTCTGCTTTTATAAACTTTGAAGTATCTCCAAGTTTAATCATGTCAGTATATATTTGTGCACTTATGGTTTTTTCTGGTGTTTGAGCAGAAGCATATTTTTGAGATACACCAGCAATATTAGCTTTAGCCCATTCAGCTATTTCATCTGGCGACATTAATTTTTCGGTTCTTTTCAATGTTTCTTCCGCTATTTCTTTATGTGTCATATAACCTCCTATTTCACATTTACTATATTTCACTACTATAATTATACACTTTTAATGTCCAATATTTGTCGCATCATTAACCCAGTCCACCACGGACTTACATTAGCTATATTATACCATTTTTCGCCCTTTTTATTAAGTTAAATTTTATAAATAAAATTTATTTTTTTATAAAAAAAGAGTGGCACTCAACCACTCTTACAAATCTATGTTAGCTTTTCTTGCTTGTTCCATTTGTATTGCTCTTGGCACTTTATACACTTTACCATCCTTTACAAATTTTGCACCTGTCTGCTTAAAGTAAAATGGCACTTCCCATTTCATACATTGCTCCCTTGTATTTAGCACCCAGTCATAATTTAACTCTCTTGCATTATCTCCTGACTCACCGCCACAGGTTACCTGCTCTATTTTTCCACTTTCTAAATATTTATTTATATCTATTGCTTCCAGCATAGGCTCGTGTATTATTTCCATATGCTTTATTGGTAATTCTATCATTATTGATAATCTATAATCAGCCATTTCTTGATTCTCACAAGTTGAGCATATGGTCACATTATCATATCCGTCCTTCCAGTCATGTGGCTTACATTTATCAAATCTATCAATTCGTTTAGTAATAATAAAGAATTTTAAATCGCTCCTATATTTAATAATATCCCAAGCCTCTCGTCGCCACTCGTCTGCCTCTTCGACAAAGAAATCTGAAGTCATGCAAGTATAAACATAGTCATTGGTCTGCAATTTATAAGAGCCATCCTTTTTCTTCATTAGTGGTAGCTTAAAATTTGAAGTTTTGGTAACGATAGTACTATCCTTACCATACTTCGCATCACGGCGGAACATATAACAATTTTGACAGCCTGCACTTATCTTATGACATCCATGCCAAGCATTCCACAAATTAATCATATAGTAATTATACTATTTTTTAACAATTTATGATATAATTAAAAATCATAAATATTTGGAGGTAAGTATGTCACCTTGTAAGAAAGCACCAGCAAAGAAAACTACTGCTAAGAAAGTAGTAAAGAAAGCTTCAAAGGCTACTGCTAAAAAAGCAGCACCAAAGAAATCAACTGCTAAGGCAGCAAAAAAGACTGTTAAAAAACCTACTAAAAAGTAATCAAAGACTCCGCAATGGAGTCTTTTTTCAAATAAAAAAGGAACAGCCATGTTGACTGTTCCTGCCCTCATTAATTAACGGCACACATAAAAATTACCTGCTGTCAAATTATTTAAAAGATTTAAGCCATTGTACTAACTCATAATTATATTTTCGCTTTTCTATTTTCCCATCTTTTATATATTGTCCATTTTCAAAATCATAATCTAATTCATTTTCCCATTCATCATTCGTAATTGCCGTTTTATAATTATATCCTTTCACACCATAAAAGTTTCTTAATGCATACCATGATATATAAAAATGCCATTTTTGGCTAATAAAATGTTTTCCCTTGCTATACGGATAAAAAATAAACTTTTTGAATTCTTCAAAATTATCATCAAATTCCTTATCAAGTAATAGATTAAGAACAAAATATTCTTCATCCCCTTTTTTGAAATTAATTAACCAATCATAAAAACTTTTATATTCTTCAAAATTTTTTACTAATATTGTAATATCCGATGAATTATTTAATTCATCAAATACTTTAGCAACATCAACATAAGGATTATACTTTCCATCTATCGGTGAATAATAAATCGTTTCTCCTTTTTCATTATATGAAGATATCATTTTTGGATATGCATACATATCCTTTTTTCTCAAATGTTTTTTTAAATATTCTAAATGTGTCATGTTAAAACTCCCATAGATTAAAATAATTAGTCGTCATCATCGTCGTCGTCATCCCAACCACTCACAATATGCATATCCCCAGTTTCCATGTCCATTGCCATTCCGCCACCCATACCATGCATCATGTGACCATCAGAATCAAATCGTGTATCTCCGCTACCAAATATTAAATCTCCATCATTTAAATCAAATGCCATAATACTATCTCCTTTAATATGCTTTTTGGTCAATTTTTTCTATTTCAATAAGTGGTAATGTTACCTTTTCATCATTTTTTGCAGTATAAGTATAGAGACCCTGTGACACTCCATAAATAGTTATCATATCACCTTCCAGCACCCTATAACTTGCTACTTTAGGATTATAATATCCCATAATAATATCTTCCATATAATCAGTATCTGATGAATATTTGTTTGCATACGAACTTGTCCATTCAAATTTTTTTGTTGCCAAACGAATATCAACTTCTTTATCACCTTCAAGTACTTGTATGACTCTGCCATAAAACTTTACTTTCTGACCTTTAAAATTTTCAGGCATTCTTTCCAAATTAAAAAATGTAATTCCTGTATCATATCCTTTCTTTTCTTCAACTTCCGCTTTGATACTTTCTTCTATTGCTTTTGATTCTTCAACAGCCTTAATGTAAGCCTTCTGCTGTTCTGCTTGATATTTTCTCACTTCAAGTTCTGACTTAGCCAAGCCATCATATTCTTGCATTACCTGTTGATACTCACTATACTCAGATTCAACTTCTGCAAGTCGTGCCTTTAGACTTTCATTTTCTTCTTTCAAAGATGAAGAACAAGAAGTCATGACAATCATTACTAATAGCACTAAAACTATTCTCTTCATAGCTCCACTCCTTTATTGATGTATAATTAATTACTTTTTATCAGCAATTAGTTTTGTGATTTTTGTATAGATATTATTGGCTTTCGTTTTATCTTTAACTATTTGTTTAATCGAATTTTGCACTGCTTTTTTTGATTTGCATTTAATTATTATGTCTACAATATGAGCCTTTAAATCTTTAGTTTCGCCTTTTAGTGCAGTACCGACCTTAGATGTCAAACTTTGTTTTAACTTATCAGCTTCACTTTGAGTTTGTGTATTTTTAGTTGTTTTTTTCTTTGCTGGAATTTGAGTTAGAGAAGTAATAACTTTAACTGTTACTTTATTACTCTTCCAATAATCAACTAAAACATCAAATCCTTTATCCTTTGAAACGATATAAAATGTATCCTCTTGAAATCTCTCTTTAATTACAAAACCGAGTACTGATGATAAAGTAAAATCAAGTGCATTCTTACCCACTTTTGTTAAAATGTATCTCATATCTGCCTTAGAGCTATTTAATGTCGCAACTGCTGTCATAGGTAAGTGAGCTGTGTTCTCAGAGTAAAATAAATAAACTATTGAATCATCACCGAGATTTTCTATTCCATTTAATCCCTTGATTGATACATTTTCATAATCCACAAATATTAAATTCATTTTTATTGCTCCTCTTCAATTTTAACTGCTGTTCCATATACCATGATATCGCCACTTGCATTACCTTCATATTGAAAAAATCTGATTCCAATTACTGCATCAGCATCATATTTTTCGTTGGCTTCATTCTTCAACATATCAATTAATTTATCCACATTTATGCCAGTAAAAAATCCTCTTGGGTCTTTGCTGATTGCTACAATTCCCAAGTACTCATTAATTCTATATCCGTCTATAGTTTCAGTAGTTGTTGCTATCATAAATCATCCTCCCCATCATCATACACATTCTGCCTTAAATACTCCTCATGCAGCTCATCCGATAATATGGCTGGAGCATCATAATTCAGCGAGTATGTTTTTATTTTCTCAACCATCAGTGCATCAAATAAAGCTGTAATAAAGCACTTCTGTGTGTGCTCATCAGTGGCTTCTTCCACCGCATCTCGCATTTGACCATATTCCTTTAACTGCTCTTCAGGAGTAACAAACAAAGCTCTG
>JBGUYI010000059.1:0-3928 GCA_045118635.1 Acetivibrionales bacterium | reverse complement strand
TTATTATAGAGGATTGAAAGAATACAAAAGTGAAAAAGGATATTTGACAGATACATGTTTAAATGCACAAGATCAGTATATTAAAATCATAGAATATTATTTAAAATAATAATTGTAGGAAGGTATTATGGCGTTCAAATTATTTTACAAAAAAGGATGTTTACTCTAAATAGAAGATAAAAGAAAACTAAAAAACAATTTGTGGGTGGATGGTATTTGAAAATTTTCTTTGACTTATAGCTTTTTATTTAAATTTCAATCTATAAATTTGACAGCGTCGTAATTTTAACAAAAAGAATGATTCATTGACATAATTTGCCAAAATATAGTATAATCAGAACGTTGAACAATATTATGAGTATTATCAAAGAATTAATTTTATAGCAATATAGGTAGTGTAATTAGAAAGAAGAGGAAAAAATATGAGAGAAATAAAATTATCAGATGAGCAAGAAATATTTATAAATGAAGCATTTAAAGGAAAGAACATTCTTGTAGATGCTTGTATAGGAAGTGGGAAGACAACCGTAATTCAAATATTGTGTGATAAGTTGCCCAAAAATAAAAAAATATTATACCTTACTTATAACAAATTACTCAAATATGATGCAAAAAATAAAATAAGAAATAAAAATGTTTTAGTTCAAAATTATGATGGATTTGCATATATGGCTTTGCAAAATGAGGGTATATCAGCAAATATTGGAGAGTTAGTAGAAAAATTCAATGAAAAAGATCCACAAATTGATATATATGATATTCTTATAGTTGATGAATATCAAGATATTAAATCAGAGCATACAAATATGCTAGAACGTTTAAAAGAAGATAATGAGAATTTGCAAATAATTATGGTTGGAGATATGGAGCAAAAAATATACGATAATACAACTCTTGATGTAAAGAAATTTGCAGATAAATATCTAGTTAACTATTTGCAACTTGAGTTTACAAAATGTTTTAGGATTAACGAAGAATTAGCAGAAAAACTTGGTCGAATATGGAAAAAGAAAATAATTGGAGTTAATGAAAATTGCAATGTAGAAATAATGTCAGTAGATGAGGTTGTAGATTTTTTGGAAGAACAAGATCCTAAAGATATTTTGTGTTTGGGAAGTAGATATGGTGCTATGACTAGGGTTTTAAATGAATTAGAAGAAAATTATCCGGAAAAGTATAACAAAAATTCTGTTTATGCGAGCATAGCTAATAAAGATTTGTTTTCAAAAAGTTATTTCTATCCATCATCTACAGCAATATTTACAACTTTTGATAGTAGCAAAGGACTAGAAAAGAAAATTTGTATAGTGTTTGATTATACAGAAAAGTATTGGAAGACTCGTATTGAAAAGCCAAACCAATCATATGAAATATTAAGAAATATTTTTTGCGTAGCGGCAAGTCGTGGTAAAGATAAAATTATTTTTGTTGATTATGAAAAAGAAGAAATGCTTTCAGAGGATACTATTTCAGAAGATCCTTTAGAAATTTATGGTATAGATAAAATGAATATATCTGAAATGTTTGATTTTAAGTACAAAGAAGATATACAAAAGTGTTATTCGTTATTAAATATTCAAAAAATAGAAAGTACAGATAATACTACTATTAGAAATATAAAAACAGAAGAGGGATATATTGATCTTTCACCTTGTATTGGCATATATCAAGAAGCAATGTATTTTACAGGTTATGATATAGATAAGTCTATTGAATTTTTTGTTAAGATGAAGGATATTCAAAATCTTTTTACGGAAGAAATAAAGAATTTACCGTTGGAGAGAAAAATATTATTTTTAGTTTCAAAAGAAACTTTTCAAGATAGATATTTTAGACAAGTGGAAATACCTTTTGTAAGTGAAGAGGCAAAACAAGCTATAGAAAATCGTCTTGCAATTAGACTAGATAAAGATGATAAATCGCAGGTGGGTTGTTCAATGTATTTTGGGCCTACGGATGGTGTTAAGGGTTTTCATGTTTTTGGTATTGCTGATATAGTTAAAGATGATATTGTGTATGAATTAAAATTTGTTTCTGAGCTTGCAAAAGAACATTATCTACAATGTGCTTGTTATATGGTAGCACTTGGAAATAAAAAGGGAATACTTTGGAACACTAGAACAAATGATTCATATTCAATTACGATACCAAATAAAAAAGAATTTTTAGATAAGGTTGCAGTAGCTATAACAAAAGGCAAAATGAAACAATATAAAGAATTTGAATGTGATAAAGTGTGGGAAGATGAGCAATTAAATAGGTTTTTAGGAAGGGAAAAATAAAATCGAAGAATTGTATTTTAATAATTTCAATAGTAAGTGATGTAGTATTAAATTTTCTAAGAGAAATAGCATAGAGCAACAGATAATAGCATAAGAATACATGGATGCAGTATTTATCCTCATAGTATCCATGTATTTTCCAACGAAAAGGGTGACGAAAAAGAGGTGAAAGTTATTTCAATAAAATTCTTTAAGGGGAAAACAGGCGAGATCATATATAAGATATCGTCTATTTTAACATAAGTACAGAGAATTTCTTTATCTCTAAGTGGACGCAAGGATAGTAGAACAAAAATTAAAATCAAATTTTAGGTAAGAGTTAAAGTTCCGACTTAAAGCTTAAAACTTAAAACTCTTCCATAAAGGATGTACATGATTTTGAATTGTAAATTGTGGCAAAAGGACACCAAGAATCCGATGCAACAACATTTCCAAGTTCATGTTGACTTTACTGTTGTTCCTTAAGCTCCATATTTTAACAACAATTTTACTATTTTAGTATTTTTGTTTTCCCGAGCTATCTGTAGAGGAGTTGTTTCTGTATAATCGTGGATGCTGACATCTGCAGGAATATTTACATCTGCACCATATTTTAATAATATTCTTACTATATTAATATTATCACTCCTACATGCTGAAAACAATGGAGTGGTATGCTCATAAGATAAACTATTTACATTGGCTCCATGATCCAATAATGATTTAATAAGTTTATTTTTTTCAGGTCTAAATCTTTCAGGCGTATATTCAGAATTACAAAGATAATTCAAAATAGGCATTCTTGTAAGAGAATAAACAATAGTATTGGGGTTAGCTCCATGTTCTACTAATAAAATACAAACTTTAAAGTTATTATTCTTTACAGCTATAGATAAAGGAGTACCATAGTCTTCGTCATGTTTAGGATTTGCATTAGCTCCATGATCTAATAATAATTTTACCAATTCAAGGGAGTCATCGTCTTCACAGCAATTACATAATTCATATAATGGAGTAATATTTTTGCCAGATGTAACATTTACGTGAGCACCGTATTTTAATAATAGCTTTGCCACATCAACATAATTGTCTTTACAAGCAGCAAATATCGGAGTTTTTCCACAATATTTTTTAGCATTGGGGTTAGCTCCATGTTCTAGTAATAGTTTTACTACCTGTGTATGTCCGTTCTTACAGGCAAAATATAATGGCGTTTCATTTAAGTCATTTCGAATATCTACATCAAATCCTTGTTCTAGTAATAATTTTACTTTATTCATATCGCCATAGCTACTAGCCATATGTAAAGGAGTATTCCCTTCTTCATTGCAGGCATAACATCTACAACTTAGTGCTACTACCACTAAAAAAATTCCTAAAATTTTTTTCATCATCAGTATCTACCTCTTTCTTTTGTGTTATATAGTTTTTACTAACATACATATTTTAGCATTTATGTATATTTGTGTCAATATTTTTTACAAAAAATACTAATTTTCTTTTTATATGCACAAAATTAACTATATATTTATCTAAAATTTGGCGATTCATCCCTCACTTCTACAAGTGAGGGATGAATTGCCAAAAAAATATAGTATTGACAATTTTGGAATAATATAATAAAATAAGGTCAGTCAAAAAGTAGGAGATTAAAGTAATGAAGTTAG
>JBGUYI010000058.1:0-12400 GCA_045118635.1 Acetivibrionales bacterium | reverse complement strand
CTAACTTCATTACTTTAATCTCCTACTTTTTGACTGACCTTATTTTATTATATTATTCCAAAATTGTCAATACTATATTTTTTTGGCGATTCATCCCTCACTTGTGGAAGTGAGGGATGAATCGCCAAATTTTAGATAAATTGTGGGGACTCATTGATATCATAATTTAATTATCTTCAATTCTAATATATTTTTCTTTCTAAAGATTATTTATCTTACCTGAAAGTTTTTTAATTGTGGCTCCAAAAATTCTTTTACTTCTTCATATGCTTCTAAGTGTCTTATTTCTGACATTACCTCTACTGCAAGAGCCACCTCTTTATGTGTATCTACATCTTTTTCACTTATATTTTTATCTAAAAACTTCTCTATATCACTATCTATATGTCCAAACGATTTTTCTATGAAGTTTTTTTGTGCATCTTTTCCTTGTATTATTCCTATATATCTTGCTAAATTTATAATATCGTAAACATTATACTGTTCCTCATCATTTTGAACAACGAAATATTTAGTAATTTCATTTTCTATAAATTTATCTATGATTTCTTCAGATCCTTCAATCTGACTTATTTCATCTTTTAATGTTATTAAAACATCTAATCTAGCTAATTCATTATATGGACTTCTTATCTCTTTTTTATCAACATCTATCAATTCTTCTTTTAGTAAATCAATAACTTCCTCAGCTGTAAAATTAGTTTCTTGCAAATAATCCTCAGCTCCTGGCTTATATCTATATATAGGTAATGTCCTTCCTGACAGTTCCTTATACTTCTTTTGCAAATACAGAGCTTTTAATTTCTTAGTCTCATTACAATCTCCTCTATCAGTCCAAAATATAAATTTAATATCTTTATCTTGTACATCCATTATAATTTCATTATGTTCTGATACTTTTTGTTGCTCTTCTAATTTTTTCAAAATACTATTTATCTTTTCATCTACATTTATATTTTCTCTATCCCTATATTCGCTATTATAATATTCTTTACTTGCGCTTATTGTATTACTTTTTTTATGATAAGATGATTCTATGTCAACCTCCGAAGCTACATATATTCTTTTTATATCATCCTGTATAACTCCAATTCCTACATCATCTGTATCACTTGTAACAAATGGTGTTATTTTTCCATAATTAATCATAGAAAAACACTGACGTAATTTACCTGTTTTAGTTCCTTTTATCTTAGTTAATGTTGTTTCGCCTTCTTCTCTTAAAAATTTTCTCATATTCTTTGCAGCCACTGTTTCATTATGTTTTTCTTTATTATTAGTGATAACATTTTTTAAAACTTTTATATAAATCGGTTCTTTAGCTTCTAGTTTTTCAAGTATTTCTTCTTGTGTTATCTCATTTTCATCTTTTTGTTTAATTAAACTCATTTTACCATATCCATATAACAATAACAAATCATCAAATTCATCATTGTCTAACTCTCCTAAATCTACAACTGTTCCTATTTTTAGATCTATATATGCCTCATAAGCCTTATCTTTATATCTATTTCTTGTTTCGTCTTTTAATTCTCTTATATATGTGTCTCTTAGTTCCTGTTTTTCTTTATTCTTTTCTTCTTCCTTTTTTAATATAACATCAACAACACTCTCATTTCCTTGTTTAATCGCCAATTCAAATGGTGTTATACCCTTTTTTAACTCTGTACCATTAATTTCATAACATTTTCTATTGTAATCTGCCCCACTTTCTATAAGTAATATGGCTATATCATCGTGTCCTTCTTTAATCGCATAATATAATGCTGTATTCCCTTTGCTTTTTTCGTCTATATTTGTTCCTTTATCTACTAATCTTTTTACGATATCATATTTACCACCAATTACTGCCTCATGTAACGCAGTTGTCTTAAAAAAATTTTCCTCCCTTAATGTATAATTTACCTTAGCATCATTATCTAACAATAAATTTGTTATGTCGTCGTTTCCTTCTTCTATACTTATTACTAGTGGTGTTTTATTTTCCCATTCTTCATATTGTATATTTATATTAGCTCCTTGACTTATTAATTCTCTCACTTCTTCTATTTTGTTATCCTGTATAGCTTTCATAAGTTTTTCGTTTATACTAAAATCACTTGCTGCAAAATTTCCAACTTCAAAACATATAACCGACACTAAGACTAAGGCAACAAAACTTAAGAAATTCTTTTTCATAATAACCAACTCCTAAAAAAACAATTTTTACCTTTACATTTTGTGTAAGCGTTATGATTACAATAATATCACTTTTTTCACAAATGTCAATACCTATTTTTTTAATATATTTTTCAAAAGTTGGTTAAAAATAATGTAAAGAAATGTCAATACGAGCTTGCGAGTATTGCTGCGCCGGATTTGTGTACCCGGCAAAGTACAACTTACCATTCAAATCCGTGTGCATCCTAAAGGACGCGTTAAATTTACGTCGGAGATTGAACTCTCGTATTCATTGTAAATATGTACCCACCGCCTACGCTTTTTCAAGTTTAGAGGTGGGGGACATCTCCGACTGAGTTATAAAAAATAATAAGAATTGTAGAGCACCGTAGGATTAGCTTGTATTGTCTTACTACGTTAGTGCTATCCAAGAAGGAACGACTGCTTGCATGAGTAGTGCAAGAGGAGGTTCCTACATCTATGACAAAAATCTTATAGCGAGAATTTGAGACATAGGTGGGAGAGAATATCACAAAAATGGAATTTGGTTATAATGAAAATAATTAAGGAGGCTAGTATTATGAGTTTAGTACCAGTGGTTGTTGAACAGACAAGTAGAGGGGAACGTTCATATGATATTTATTCTAGATTGTTAAAAGATAGGATAATAGTTTTAAGTGATGAAGTAAATGATGTAACAGCAAGCTTGATTGTTGCACAAATGTTGTTTTTAGAGGCAGAGGATCCAGATAAAGATATTCAATTTTATATAAATAGTCCAGGAGGATCAGTAACTTCAGGGTTTGCTATTTTTGACACAATGCAGCACATAAAATGTGATGTATCAACTATTTGTGTTGGAATGGCCGCTAGTATGGGTGCGTTTTTGCTTGCAGCAGGGGCGAAGGGCAAAAGGTATGCATTGCCAAATAGCGAAATTATGATACATCAACCATTAGGAGGAGCTAGAGGTCAGGCTACAGATATAAAGATTCATGCTGAACATATATTAAAGACTAAAGCTAAGCTTAATAAGATATTAAGTGAAAGAACAGGTAAGTCTATTGAAATGATAGAACAAGATACAGAAAGAGATAATTTCATGTCAGCTCAAGAAGCAAAAGAATATGGAATAGTTGATGAGGTTATGGAAAAGAGAAAGTAGGAGAGGTGATAAAGTGGCTAAAGGATATGATAAAAGTCAATTGAAGTGTTCTTTTTGTGGTAAAGCACAGGATAAGGTCAAGAGGTTAGTTGCTGGACCTGGTGTTTATATTTGTGAGGAATGTATAGAACTTTGTGCTGAAATAGTTGAAGATGAATATAGTGATATTGTGATGGATGAAAAGGTAGAGGAGATACCTAAGCCAAAAGATATTAGAGAAGTGTTAGATCAATATGTAATAGGTCAGGATGAAGCTAAAAAAGCATTGAGTGTTTCTGTATATAATCATTATAAGAGAATAGGAAATGACTATAGTAGTTCAGATGTAGAATTACAAAAAAGTAATGTGATAATGATAGGACCAACAGGTTCGGGGAAAACATTATTAGCACAAACATTGGCTAGATTGTTAAATGTGCCGTTTGCGATAGCTGATGCCACATCATTGACTGAGGCTGGATATGTAGGAGAAGATGTAGAAAATATATTGTTAAAATTAATTCAAGCTGCAGATTTTGATATTGAAAGAGCTCAAAAAGGTATTATATATATAGACGAAATAGATAAAATAGCAAGGAAATCTGAGAATCCTTCAATAACAAGGGATGTCAGTGGAGAAGGAGTACAACAAGCATTATTGAAAATTCTTGAAGGAACTATTGCATCTGTTCCTCCACAAGGAGGAAGAAAGCATCCGCATCAGGAATTTATTCAAATAGATACCACTAATATATTTTTCATATGTGGAGGTGCGTTTGATGGCATAGAAAAAATAATTCAGGATAGGATAGGGAAAAAGACTCTTGGCTTTGGTGCAAAAATTGAGTCAGCTAAAGACAAGAAGGTTGGGGAAATATTGAAGAAAATATTGCCACAAGATTTATTAAAATTTGGACTTATACCTGAATTTATAGGAAGATTGCCGTTGATAGCGACTTTGCAACCTTTGGATAAGAGTGCATTGATAAGCATATTAAAAGAACCAAAGAATTCGTTAGTTAAGCAATATACAAAATTGTTTGAAATGGATAATTGTACGCTAGAAATAGAACAAGATGCTCTAGAGGCAGTTGCTGACAAAGCTATAAAGAGACAAACTGGAGCAAGAGGTTTAAGGTCAATATTAGATGAGGTTATGCTTGATGTAATGTATAAAGTTCCTTCTGAGAATAATGTCGAAAAGTGTATAATAACTAAAAAAGTTATTAATGGAGAAGAGGATCCTATTTTGATATATAATGATAAAAAGAAGGCAATAAAAAAGAATACAAAGGGTAAGAAATTAAGAAATGAGGATAATGGAGAAGCGATATAAATTAATTAAATAACATGTGTTTTTACCTCTATAGCCTTAAATATAACGTAAGTACAGAGATGTCTCCTACCACTAAGCTTTTTAGTGTAGGCAGTGGGTATATAATTTGAGTTCAGTGGGAGTTCAAGCTTTGACTGAATTATAACGATCCCACGTGGATGCGCGCGGATGTGCATATGTATTTTGTGCTAGGTTACGTAGCGTGCACATCCGGCACGCAAGATTGATCTCAAAAATCTTGATTGACCTAAAGAGGGTTTAAGGTTATAGAGTGTATCACGTTCTTAATGAGGAATTGACGTTATAGCCACGGTAAAATTTGTTTGGCTATTTTTTTGATTTGATACTTAAAAAATAGAAGAAAACAATAAATTAAGAGAATTTGAAAGAGAAATATGATGCTAAATTAAATTTTTGCAAAAATATACTTGACAGAAGTAGGGTAACTATAATAAAATGTCTTAGTGTTAAGAGATTATTTTTAACTTAGATAATATGGATAGTCATATTGTTTGAGTCTGAATTATGTGTTTATATGTTAATTCTAGCAGAATAAAATGTTGGATGTTAGCGTAAAATGGTATATGTTAGGGCGAGAACAGTCCGAAGTTAGGCTTGGTTTATATATATTTTAATAAAGCCCTGTTACATTTTTAGATGATAATAGAATAACTAAGCATCTATATTGTGGGTTAAAGGGTAGTTAATAGATATGAATACAAGAAACGATATGAATACATATTGTAGTTCAAGGATAAAGTAATATATTATTTTGAGGAGGTAAAGTTGTACATGAAAACTTTTGTGGCAAAGCCAAAAGAAGTGACAAGAAAGTGGTTTGTAGTTGATGCAACAGGGAAACCACTCGGAAGATTAGCAAGTGAAGTAGCTAAAATTTTAAGAGGTAAACATAAACCAGAGTATACTCCTTTTGTGGATACAGGGGATTATGTTATCATAGTTAATGCGGAAAAGGTTGTATTAACTGGAAAGAAATTAGAACAAAAAATGTATAGACATCATTCTGGTTGGATAGGTGGAATGAAAGAATTAAAGTACAGAATATTCATGGAAAAAAGACCAGAAAAAGCTGTTGAATTAGCTGTAAAGGGTATGTTACCACATAATAGTCTTGGAAGAGCTATGTTTAGAAAGTTGAAAGTTTACAAAGGAAATAAACATAATCATCAAGCACAAAAACCAGAAAATTTAAATTAACAGTAGAGAGGGAGTGTAATAAGATAAATGTCTAAAGTAGAGTGTTTTTGCGGAACAGGGAGAAGAAAGAGATCTATTGCGAGAGTGAGATTAGTTCCAGGTGCGGGCAATTTTGTTGTAAATGGAAGAAGTCTAGATGATTTTTTTGGATTAGAAACATTAAAAGTAATAGTTAAACAACCGTTGAAATTAACAAGTACAGAAAGTAAGTTTGATGTTTTGTGTAATGTAAAAGGTGGTGGATATACAGGTCAAGCAGGTGCAATAAGACATGGTATATCGAGAGCGTTGTTAAGATTTAATGAAGAATTAAAGCCTGAATTGAAAAAAGCAGGGTATTTAACAAGAGATCCAAGAAAGAAAGAAAGAAAGAAATACGGATTAAAGAAAGCGAGAAAGGCATCACAATTCTCCAAGAGATAATGATATAGAATTTCTTGTTTTAGGCGTCTGGTTGTTTAGTATTATGGCAATCAGTTGTGTTGTATTTTTTGAGAATTATCGAAAATATGTATATTTAGATAAAAACCCAAGTAATGAAAGTAGAAGACTTGGGTTTTGTGAACTATTAGAGAGAGTTTTTTTGTAGTAAGTGTTAGAAAAAAGATTAGAGGATATAAATTATGATATTAATAAAAAATGCAAAGATATATACAATGAATAACGTAATATATGATTTAGGATGTATTATTATAGATGATAAAAAAATATTAGAAATATCGAGTAGTATAAAAACCCTAAAAACTAATGTTGATGAAGTTGACAAGATAATAGATGTTAAGGGTAAGTTTGTGTTGCCAGGTTTTATAGATCCGCATTGTCATATAGGATTATGGGGGGATTCATTGGGATTTGAAGGAGCGGATGGAAATGAAACAACAGATCCAATGACACCTCAATTAAGAGCAATAGATGGGATTGATTTTTTTGACAGAGGATTTAAAGATGCGGTACAATCGGGTGTTACTACGGTTGTAACAGGTCCTGGAAGTGCTAATGTGTGTGGTGGTCAGTTTATAGCTATTAAGACTTATGGAAAAAGGATAGAGGATGTTGTGGTAAAAGATCCCGTTGCGGTTAAAATTGCATTTGGAGAAAATCCAAAAACGGTGTATAATGAAAAGAGTCAGGCACCTATGACTAGAATGGCAATTGCATCTATTTTAAGGGAAGCATTAAAAAAAGCACGAGAATATGGCGAGCTTTTAGAAAAATATGAACAAGATAATGATGATAGACCAGATTATGATGCAAAAAGTGAAGCATTATTGCAAGTGCTAAAAAAAGAAATTCCATTTAAAGCGCATGCACATAAAGCAAGTGATATATTAACTGCAATCAGAATAGCGAGAGAGTTTGATGTAGATTTAACAATAGAGCATTGTACAGATGGTGTATTAATAAAAGATATATTAAAAGAACAAAATGTTCCTGTGATAGTAGGACCTATATTAACAGATAGATCAAAGCCAGAGCTTGTTAATCAGGATGCTAAAATAGGAGGAATTTTGTCAAATGAAGGTATTTTAGTTGCATTAATGACGGATCATCCATGTGTTCCTATTAATTATTTAGTATTACAAGCTGCTATATTATCAAAAGAAGGAATGGATGAAATAAAAGCACTAGAAGCTATAACAATAAACGCAGCAAAGGTTTGCGGTATAGATAATAGAGTTGGAAGTATAGAAACAGGCAAAGATGCAGATTTAGTGATATTAGACGGGCATCCGTTTGAGTTTAGGACTAAAGTTATTATGACAATTATAAATGGCGAGGTTGTTTATGAAAGTAATTGAGGCATTTAATGTAGAAGATACAAAAAGAATAGGATATGAGTTAGCTAAACTTATGGTTGATGGAGGAGTAATTTTATTAAATGGAAATTTAGGAACAGGGAAGACTGTTTTTACATCAGGTATAGCTTATGCAATAGGAATAAATGAATATATAACAAGTCCTACATTTACGATAGTCAATGAATATTATGGTAAAAAAAAATTGTATCATTTTGATTTATATAGAATAAAGTCTTTAGAAGAACTAGAAGATATAGGTTTTTGGGAATATTTAGAAGACAGTGGATTTGTGGTAGTAGAATGGGCCAAAAATATACACAATTTAGAGCTTAAAAATAGAGTCTCTGTGAATATTACAAAAGATTTAGAAAAGGGAGTAGACTATAGAAATATAAAGATAGAGTTTAGTGGAAAGTATAAGGATTTAGAGGAAAAATTAAACTAGGAGAGGAAATTATTATGAAAATACTAGCATTAGACACATCGTCAGATGGTTTGAGTGTTGCAATAATGGATGATGATAATTTATTAGGTGAGTATTTTGTTAATGGTGGTAAAAAAAATCATTCACAAAAATTAATGCCGATGATAAAAGAAATATTAGAAGATTTAGATATTGATGTACAAGATATAGATTATTATGCAGTATCTATTGGACCGGGCTCTTTTACTGGTTTAAGAATAGGTATAACAACTGTAAAAGGTATGGCATTTTCGAATGACAAACAGGTTGTAGGAGTAAATACATTAGATGCATTAGCTTGTAATGTAAGTTATATTGGAGAATTGATTTGTCCCATAATAGATGCAAAGAATAACCAAGTATATACGGCAATATACGATAAGGGTAAAAAAATAGTTAATGATAATATAATTTTAATTAATGAATTGGCAAATAAATTGAAATTTTTGAACAGTAAGATAATTTTTGTGGGAGATGGTGTAGTATCGCATGAAGATTATTTGAAAAAGGAATTAAAAGAAAATTGTATAATTGCAAGGCAGCCTAGTTTATTAGCATTGGCTTCTAGTATTGCACAAGTTGCATCAGAAAAAATAAAAGTTGGAGAAGTTTCAAGTAGCGAAGATATAGCGCCTAATTATTTAATAAAATCGCAAGCTGAAAGAGAATATGAAAAGAGTCATAATTCTTAAAAAAATAAGGTGATTAAAATGGAACATGATAGTATAAATGTAGATAATATAAAGATACGCCATATGGAGATACAAGATGTTGATGCAGTTTCGCGTGTGGAGAATCAGTGTTTTAATATACCTTGGTCAAAAGAGTCATTTAGATATGAAGTTTGTGAAAATGATAAGGCAATTTATTTAATAGCAGAATATGAAGGAAATGTGTTGGGATATGCGGGTTTGTGGAAAATTTTAGATGAAGGTCATATTACGAATGTTGCAGTATTAAAGCCATTTAGGCAAAAAGGCATAGCAACGTTGATGCTTAGTAAGTTGTTTGAAATAGCGAGGCTAGAGAGTATAAATTCATTTACGTTGGAAGTGAAAAAAACCAATAATGTGGCAATAGGTTTATATGAAAATTTTGGATTTAAAACTTGTGGATTGAGAAAAGGATATTACAGAGATACAAATGACGACGCTCTAATAATGTGGAAAAGGTAGTCAATATTAAAAAAGAGATAATAATAGACATACTATTATCTCTTTTTTTATTGACATAAATATTTTTTTGTGGTAATATATGTTAAAAATGTTAGGAGTTGTTGAATTTTGTTTTCAAAAGTAAAAAGTTGTGGAATAATAGGAATAGATGGATATTTAATAGATGTTGAAACAGATATAGATTTTAGAGAAGGTACATTTGACATAGTAGGATTAGGAGATACAGCTGTAAAAGAGGCAAGAGAAAGAGTGAGATCAGCTATTAAAAATTCAGGTTTTGAATTTCCTGAAGATAAAATAACAATTAATTTAGCTCCAGCAAATGTTAGAAAAGAGGGATCAGTACTTGATTTACCGATAGCTTTAGGGATATTAGGAGCATCTAGTAAAATAAAATTAGATAATATAGGAGACTATGTTTTTGTGGGAGAGCTTTCTTTAAATGGGGGAGTTAAGCCAGTTAAAGGAACTTTATCTATGGCTATTCAATGTTTACATGAAGGTATAAAAAAGATAGTTGTTCCCATAGATAATGCAAAAGAAGTAGGAGTAGTAAGTGGAATTGAAGTATTGCCAATAAAAAATATAAAGGAAATAATAAATCATTTAAACGAAATAGAAGAGATAGTTCCATATCATGTAGAAACAGAAAGTTTGTTTAATGATGATATTTCATATGATGTGGATTTTGCAGATGTAAAAGGTCAAGCCACAGCCAAAAGAGCGCTAGAGGTCGCAGCAAGTGGGGGACATAATTGTCTATTAATAGGTAGCCCAGGAAGTGGAAAAACGATGCTCGCAAAAAGATTACCCACTATTTTGCCACCTTTAACATTTGAAGAATCTTTAGAAGTAACAAAAATACATAGTATAGCTGGAACTCTTTCACCTAATAAATCGTTAATAGTTAACAGACCATTTAGAAGTCCCCATCATACCATATCTAATATAGCTTTAATAGGTGGAGGGAAATATCCAAAACCAGGAGAGATATCTCTTGCACACTATGGAGTATTGTTTTTGGACGAGGTACCAGAATTTAGTAAAGTTGCATTAGAAGTTTTAAGACAACCATTAGAGGATGGTAATATATCTATATCTAGGGTTAATGGAAGTGTGGAATATCCAGCAAAAACCACATTAATATGTGCAGCCAATCCATGTAAATGTGGAAATTATTTAGATGAAAAAGTTCCTTGTACGTGTACTAGTAGACAAGTTAGTCAGTATATGAGTAAATTAAGTGGTCCTTTGCTAGATAGAATAGATATACAAATTGAAATGAATCCTGTAAAATATAAAGAGTTGGATAATGATATAATTGAAGAGAGTTCATCAGCAATAAGAAAAAGAGTGATAGAAACAAGAAAGATTCAATTAGAAAGATATAAAAAATTAAAAATATATTCAAATTCTCAATTGAATGGTAGATATTTAAATAAATTTTGTAAATTAGATAGTGACTGTAAAAGTTTAATAAAAAATGCTTTTGACAAATTGAATTTGAGTGCTAGAGCATATAGTAGAATTTTAAAATTAGCGAGGACATTAGCAGACATGGAACAGAGTGAGAATATAAAACAAAGTAACATAGCAGAAGCAATACAATATAGGAGTTTAGACAGAAAAAGAAATTGATATTTTACAATATTATTAAACAAAAAGATGATTATGAAATAAAAAACATTAAATTGTAACAAAAAAATAATATAATTATGGAAATAAAATATTGTTTTATTTTCAAAAATATATTAAAATAGATAATATATGGATAATGTTTTGCCGAATTACATAAATGGATGCACTAAGGAATGACATGGTTAAAACGTTTTTAATTTTGTAATAGATGTTTACATTATGAGCTTACTAGATATAGGACTGTTTGATATTACGCTTAAGGGTATTGGTGTTTTTCAGTATTTTTAGTAATATGGTAAGTGTTTTTGTTAGGAACCAAAATTGGGTTTTGTCAACACCCCAGTAAAAGATCTCATATGTGTTATACATGTACCTGTTTAGGTATACAATAAAGTTTTTATATACTAATACTATAGAAATTTTGTTGGTGAGATATAAGCCTCAGTATGAATGTATGAGGTAGTTGACATCAAATAGGTAAGGGGGGATTAGAATTGCTTGAATTGGATGTGAAAGAAGAACAACTTGCTAAGATAAAAGTTATAGGAGTAGGTGGCGGAGGAAACAATGCTGTTAATAGGATGATAGCAGCAGGAGTAAAAGGTGTAGATTTTATCAGTATTAATACTGATAAACAGGCATTAAATGCATCACACGCAGAAACAAAGATTCAAATAGGAGAGAAATTAACAAAAGGATTAGGAGCAGGTGCAAATCCTGAGATAGGAGAGAAAGCTGCAGAGGAGAGTCTAGAAGAAATAGAGAAATCCATAGAAGGTGCAGATATGGTTTTTGTTACTGCAGGAATGGGTGGTGGAACTGGAACTGGAGCAGCCCCTATTGTAGCAAAATTAGCTAAAGATAAAGGAATATTGACAGTTGGAGTTGTAACAAAACCATTTACATTTGAAGGAAGAAAAAGAATGCAATTTGCAGAAAAAGGTGCAGAAGCGTTAAAAGAAACTGTAGATACACTAGTTACAATACCTAATGATAGATTATTGCAAATAGTTGAAAGAAAAACGTCTATAGTTGAAGCTTTTAGAATAGCAGATGATGTTTTAAGACAAGGAGTTCAAGGAATATCGGATTTAATAATGTTAAATGGTGTTGTTAATTTAGACTTTGCAGATGTGAAAACTATAATGACAGATGCAGGATTAGCGCATATGGGTATAGGTAGAGCGGCAGGAGAAAATAGGGCGGAAGAAGCTGCAAGACAAGCAATACAAAGTCCTTTATTAGAAACATCTATAGAAGGTGCAAGAAGAGTATTGATACAGGTTACAGGAAAAGTTGAGTTGTTAGAAGTAACAGAGGCAACAAAGCTAATAGAAAGTTCTGTAGATCCAGATGCTAATATCATATTTGGTGTTACAATAAATGAGGCTATGGGTGATGAAATTGTTATAACAGTAATAGCCACAGGATTTGATAATCCACCAATAAAGAAAAATGAAGGAAATG
>JBGUYI010000057.1:0-10575 GCA_045118635.1 Acetivibrionales bacterium | reverse complement strand
TGTACCCGGCAGGGTACAACTTACCATTCAAATCCGTGTGCATCCTAAGGGACGCGTTAAATTTACGTCGGAGCTTGAACTCCCACTGAATTGTAAATATGTACCCACCGCCTACGCTTTTTCAAGATTAGAGGCGGGGGACATCTCTGTACTTACGTTATAATATAAGTGGCGAGTATACATACCAAATTCAGTAGGAGCTTGAACTTCCGTATTAATTGAAATTATGTACCCACTGCCTATGCTAAAAAAGCTTAGAGGCAGGGGACATCTCAGACTGAATTACATGGATTTGTGTATGTAATAAAGATTTTTGTGTTATCTAGAGAAATAAGACAACGAATTGGTTCTTGTATAAAATATTTTGTGAATGTATACTATTAGTAATAAGATCTTAAAAAATTATTTAGGGGGTATTTTCTTGAATAATGATACATTGGACGGTTTGAGAGAGTATAAGATTAAGCTTTTAACTAAAATAAATTTTTTATTAGAAGATTTATTGGATGTGTCTAATGAACAAGTGAGAAGATTGACTAATGAATTGATAAGAGAATTGAAAGTAGAACTAAAAGAATTAAATGAAAAGATAGCTAGATTTGAAAATGATAATGAGACTTATAAAGAAAAAAGCGAAGATGAAGAAGACGAAGATGAAGACGAAGACGAAGATGAAGATGAAGACGAAGATGAAGATGATGAAGACGAAGATGAAGACGATGATGAAGATGATGAAGATGATGAAGACGAAGATGAAGATGATGAAGACGAAGATGAAGATGATGAAGACGAAGATGAAGATGATGAAGATGATGAAGACGAAGATGAAGACGAAGATGAAGACGATGATGACGAAGATGAAGACGAAGATGAAGATGATGAAGATGATGAAGACGAAGATGATGAAGAAGATGATGAAGATGATGAAGACGAAGATGATGAAGAAGATGATGAAGAAGATGATGATGAAAAAAGTGATGATAGTAGCAATATGAATAATAATGATTCGTATATTGGAAGGAAAGATAACGGAGATATAGTTGCTATTTTTAATAAAAATGAGTAAGAAGAAGAAGGAGTAAGGATATTTATGAAAACTAGATTGATATTTGTAAGACATGCTGAAGCCGAAGGTAATGTTAAGAGGCTTTTTCATGGGTGGTATAATTCTGATTTAACGTCTAAAGGAGAAAAGCAAGCCCAATTGGTTGCTAACAGACTAGAGGACATTAAAATAGATGCATTGTATTCTAGTGTTTTGAATAGGACACTTAAGACAGCAATTTATATATCAGATAAAATACATTTGCCAATAATAACGTCTTCTGAGTTAAAAGAGATAAATGGTGGCGATTTAGAGAATGTTGAATGGGAGAAGATACCAAGTATATGGCCAGAGGTTCATAAAAATTGGGAAAATTATCCGCATCTTGTAGAGTTACCAAATGGGGAAACTATGGTAGATTTTCAAGGTAGGCTCTTAAAAGAGGTATATAGAATAATTAATGAGAATGAAGGAAAGACCGTATGTATAGTAACGCATGGCACAGCAATAAAGGCACTAAAATGTAGATTTATGGGGTTAGCATTAAATGATATGAAAGCGGTATCGTGGTGTGAGAATACAGCTGTTACGGTGGTAGATTATGAATCAGAAAAAGATGAATTCAACATAATAGTTGATGGAGATGCATCACATTTGCCTGAAGATATGAGAACTATTGTACATCAAGCTTGGTGGAAGAAACTACAAGAAGAATAAGAGCAAGGAGAGATATAGATGGAAAAAACATATAACCCGAAAGAAATAGAGGAAAAGTTGTATTCAAAATGGATGAAGAAAGACTATTTTAAAGCAAAAGTTGATGAGAATAAGAAACCGTATACTATAGTAATTCCACCACCTAATATAACTGGGCAATTGCATATGGGACATACACTAGATGAAACATATCAAGATGTATTAATAAGATGGAAGAGAATGCAAGGTTATAGCACATTATGGTTACCTGGAACGGATCATGCTAGTATTGCTACTGAAGTAAAGGTAGTAGAAGCCATGAGAAAAGAGGGTTTAACAAAAGAACAGGTAGGAAGAGAAGGTTTTTTAAAGAGAACATGGGCTTGGAAGGAACAATATGGGAATAGGATTGTTGAACAATTAAAGAAATTAGGTTGTTCATGCGACTGGTCAAGAGAAAGATTTACAATGGATGAAGGGTTGTCTAATGCTGTAAAAGAAGTATTTGTCAGACTATATGAAAAAGGTTTAATTTATAGGGGAGAAAGAATTGTAAACTGGTGTCCATGTTGTGAAACATCTATATCAGATGCAGAAGTTGATTATGAGGAAAAAGATGGACACTTTTGGTATATAAAATATCCTATAAAGGATAGTGATGAATATGTTGTAATAGCCACAACAAGGCCAGAAACAATGCTTGGAGATACAGCTGTTGCAGTAGCACCAGATGATGAAAGATATGCTCATTTAAAAGGCAAAAGTGTTATATTGCCGCTTTGTAACAGAGAGATACCTATAGTTTTTGATAGTTATGTAGAGAAAGATTTTGGGACAGGCATAGTAAAGATAACGCCAGCACATGATCCTAACGATTTTGAAGTAGGTAAGAGACATAATTTGCCTATTTTAAGAGTTATGGATGATAAAGCTTGTATGAATGAAAATGGATTAAAATATAAAGGATTAGATAGATACGAGGCGAGAAAGAGAATAATAAAAGACCTAGATGATATGGGATTATTAGTTAAGATAGAGGAACACAAACACAATGTTGGTGTATGTTATAGATGTGGTTCTGTAATAGAGCCAATAATTTCGAAACAATGGTTTGTGAAAATGGAACCACTTGCAAAGCCTGCGAATCAAGCAGTTAGAAGTGGAAAGATAAAATTTGTGCCAGATAGATTTTCAAAGAACTATTTTAGTTGGATGGATAATGTCAAAGACTGGTGTATTTCAAGACAATTGTGGTGGGGGCATAGAATACCAGCATATTATTGTGGTGATTGTGGAGAGGTTATGATATCTAAAGAGGTTTTACATGAATGTTCAAAGTGTAAAAGTAAAAATGTAAAACAAGATGAAGATACTTTAGATACGTGGTTTAGCTCTGCATTATGGCCATTTTCTACATTAGGTTGGCCTAATAATACAGAAGATTTAAATTATTTTTATCCAACTAGTGTTTTAGTAACAGGGTATGACATTATATTTTTCTGGGTAGCTAGAATGATTTTTTCTGGCATAGAGCATATGGGTGAAATTCCATTTTCTCATGTTTTGATACATGGAATAGTAAGAGATAAAGACGGAAGAAAAATGAGTAAGTCTTTAGGAAATGGAATTGATCCATTAGAGGTTATAGATAAATATGGGACAGATGCACTAAGATTTTCTCTTATGATTGGTAATTCACCAGGAAGTGATATTAGATACATACCAGAGAAAGTAGAATCCGCTAGAAACTTTGCAAATAAGGTTTGGAATGCGTCAAGGTTTGTTATTATGAATTTTAAAGATGACATAAATTTTGCTGATGTTAAAAGAGATAAGTTTACGTTAGAAGATAGATGGATCATTAGCAAAATGAATTCACTTATAAAGGAAGTTACAGAAAACCTTGATAAATTTGAGTTAGGTATTGCATTGCAAAAGATATATGATTTTATATGGGAAGAATTTTGTGATTGGTATATAGAATTAGTAAAACCTAGGTTATATGATGAGAATTGTGATACAAAAAATGAAGCGTGTTATGTTTTAAATGATGTTTTAATGAAAGCTTTAAAGTTGTTGCATCCTTATATGCCGTTTATAACTGAAGAGATATTTATGAATTTAAAACACAATGAAGAAAGTATAATGATTTCAAGTTGGCCTTTAAGTGCATCTTGTGATGAATTTAAGGATGAAGAAAAAGCTATGGAATTTTTAAAAGATTGCATAAAAGGTATTAGAAATTTAAGAGCCAAAGCAAATGTTGTACCTTCAAAAAAGACAAGGCTTGTGTTTGTTGTAGAGGATGATTGGCAAGAAGAAGTTTTAAAGAAGGGTATAGTGTTTATAGAAAAGCTAGCTTGTGCAAGTTCTATTGATATAGAACGTGATAAGAACACTGGCTTTGATGATTTTGCATCGGTTGTTTTGTCAAGAGCTTGTATATATATTCCAATGGATGATTTGGTAGATAAAAAAGCTGAGAAAGAAAGATTAGAGAAAGAAAAAGAAACGTTGGAAATGGAATTAAAAAGGGTAGATGGAAAGCTTAAAAATGTTGGATTTATAAATAAGGCTCCAAAAGAAGTTGTTTTACAAGAAATGGCGAAGAAGGAGAAGTATCAGGATATGTATGACAAAGTATTAGAAAGATTGTCTAAAATTTAGGGATATCGCACATAAAATAAGACTGCCATATAGTTTTAGGTAGTGTGAGTTTTAGCTAAAAACAAATATGAAAGGACGATTTAATGAAAGCTATAGTTGCTGTGGATAAGAATTGGGGTATAGGTTATAAAGGAAAATTATTAGAACGCATACCAGATGACATGAAATTTTTTAGAAATATGACTCTAAACAAGGTGATAGTCATGGGAAGGGCAACTTTTGAGTCTTTTCCTGATAAAAAACCTTTAAAGAATAGGGTTAATGTTGTTTTAAGTAGCACAGCTAAATATCAGGATAAGGATATTGTTTTGTGTAGAAGTAAACAAGAGGCAATGGAGTTTCTTGAGCCTTATAGTGGGGATGATATTTTTATTATAGGGGGAGAAGCTGTATATAGAGAGTTTTTGCCATATTGTGATGAGGTTTATATTACAAAAATAGATAAGGAACATGTAGCAGATAGATTTTTTCCAAATTTGGATAGTGAAAAAGATTGGGAATTGGTAAAAAGTAGTGAGAGTAGTTTATATAATGATATAAAATATAAAGTTTGTTTATATAAATACATAAATGGAAGGAATGTTTGAAGCATGAAAAAGTTACAGATACAATTAAAAACAATCAATGATGTAAAAGATTTTGTGAATATTGTTGGCAAGTGTTCTTATGATGTTGATTTATCATCAGGTAGATATGTTGTTGATGCAAAATCAATAATGGGAATATTCAGTTTAGATTTGTCAAAGCCTATAAATGTCGAAATTTTTTCAGATGATTGTGAAGACTTTTTAAATGATATAAAAAGATTTGTTATAGCGTAAGTTTGTTTTTAGCAAAAAAGCGGTCTCAAGAAGTACAAAAGAAATTTTCTTGGGACTGTTTTTTTTGAGGTTTAGTTTTCAATAAAGTAAAAATAATTCATAATAAAGAGGTGATACGTAAGATGGGCAGGAAAAAATCTAACAAGTCATATAAAGAGAAGGAAGTAAAAGAATCAAGTAAGGATATAAAAACCAAGAGAAGTAATGATATTGATTTATGTGAAAACAGTAAGCGAGTAAAGAAGGATGAAGAATCTGAGATTGTAAGTGAGTGTATGAATTATGAAAATGAACTAATTTTAGATAAGATTAGGTATTATTTTGGTGAAAAGGATACTAAAGAATATATAGATGAAATTTTTGAAAAATTAACTCGTGAAGATTTTCCAAAAGTAGATAAAAATAATTCTCTAGGTATTTAGTAGGCTAATTTTTAATTTAGGTGGGGGAGAGAGGATCCATTTTTGTAACCAAATCAGACAAAATTGCTATAGAAGAGTTTCTTTTTTAAGAAATTCTTCTATATTGCTTCTAAAAAAGCTTTTTATACATATTAGTTGATGATATATCTTTATAACCTAGTATTTCCTTTATCTTTTTTTGATCTATTCCTTTTTTCAACAAATTTACAGCTAATGAATGTCTTAGAGTATGAGGAGTAACATCTTTATCTATTCTAGCTTTATTTTTATAAAATTTTATTATTTTCCAAAACCCTTGCCTCGTTAATCTTTTTCCATATATATTTACAAACAATGCTTGTTCTTTGCTATTAGAATTTCTTGATTTTTTTATGTAATTGTCAAGATATTCTAAAATGTTTTTTGATATTTTTAATTTTCTTCCTTTTTTTAAAGAACTCTTACAATTTATAGTTTTTTCTTTCCAGTCAATGTCTTTTATATCTAAGGACATTAATTCACTAACTCTTACTCCTGTTGCACATAAAAGTTCTAGCATTGCCTTATCTCGTATACCTTTTTTGTTATTACATTCTGGTTGACTTAAAAGATCATCTATTTCTTTTTGACTTAAAATTTCTGGAACTTTTTTTTGGACTTTTGGTGATTCTAAAAATTTAGTAGGATCTTCTTGTATTATATTATTTACCAATAAATACTGGTAAAACGAACGTAATGAAGCTAATTTTCTAGAAATAGTAGCATCTTTTTTATCTTTATTTTTTAAGTTTGACAAATATTTCATAATTATTTTTTTAGATTCTTTTCTTATAACACTAGACTCTACATTTCCTAAATATTTTGTATACTGCTCTATATCTTTTTTGTATGATTGTAATGTATTATCTGATAATTTCTTATTTTTTTTTAAATAATCCACATAATTATTAACTAATTCTCCCATCAATACCGTCATCCCCTTTTTATATTTGTTAAAATTTTATTTATGTTTTTTGTAAATTATAACCAATAAAGTTATTAAATAGATAATACTATATTTTATTACTTTTTTCAAGTTAAAAAAAAATATTTACAAATCATCAAAAATGGTGTAATATTGTGTTAAACGTTTTCTATGACTATTTTTTACATTTTTCTTTGCTATTCTTTGCTTTGATGTATGTTATTTATTAATTTTTTGAAGTTATGAGTATGAGTGTTTAGTAATGTATATGGTTTTAGTTGTAGAAAACATTTCATATATTTAAAAGTAATTTTATTTTGAGGAGGATTTTTTATGAAGAATGAAGATTCTAATAGCAGAGCCCAATTTTCTTCGAGTATAGCAATATTTTTTGCTACGCTTAGTTCTGCTGTAGGGTTAGGAAATATATGGAGATTTCCATATAAAATTGGTGAAAATGGAGGAGGTTCATTTCTACTTCTTTACCTAATTTGTGTTTTATTAGTAGGGATGCCATTATTGATATTTGAATTTTACATGGGTAGACGTTCAAGAAAGAATGTAGTTGGTGCTTTTGGTAAACTTTCAGGAAAAAAGAAATGGGAGAAAGTTGGAATTTTAAGCTGCGTAGGTTCGTTTTGTCAATTGTTTTTTTATACAACTGTAGCTGGATGGGTATATTCATATGTATTTAAAGCATGTAGAGGTGATTTTGCGACAAATGTTACTAAAACTATTACAGAAAGACAATTTAATGCCGTATCGAGCTCTCCTTTGTGGGCAGTTGGTTGGCAGGTTGCTGTAATAATTGTTGCCATTTGTATATTACTTTTGGGAGTAAAAGACGGTATTGAAAAAATAACAAAAACATTAATGCCAGTTTTATTTGGCTTAATACTATTTTGTGCAGTGAGGGCTCTTATGTTGCCAGGTGCTTGGGACGGAGTTAAGACATTATTTAGTGTTGATTGGTCAAAGATAACTATGGCAGCAGTTTTAGCGGCTATGAGTCTGTCGTTTTTCAAACTGGCGTTAGGCTCTGGAGCTATGGTAACTTATGGTAGTTATTTTACAAAAGATACAAACATAGTATCTACAACAATTAAGCTTATAATAGCAGATACTTTAGTTTCTGTGCTTGTAGCTTTGATTATATTCCCAGCTTTAAGTTCAAATGGTATGGCTATGGATAGCGGAAAGAGCTTATTATTTTCTGTTATGCCACTTGTATTCTTTAAGATGGGTGGAGTATTTGGGCAAATACTTCTTATTGCATTTTTCACTTTAACAGCAATTGCTGCTACATGTTCTATGCTTGCTGTATTTGAAGTTCCTGTTGCATATTTTTCAGAGGAACGTAACATGTCTAGAACAAAAGCTGTTTTAATATCTGGTGCAATTGTTATTACATTTGGAATATTAGCATCGTTAGCATCGGATCAAAGTGGTATCTTGTATAAGAACATAGGTATTGTGTTCTTTGATTTCTTTGATACTATTTCTTGTAGTATATTTTTCCCTCTTGCAGGGCTTTGTACAGCCATATTTGTTGGTTATTTTACAAGGAAAGAGCATATATATGAGGAACTTAGTAATAATGGAGAATTAAAGAATAAGAAACTTATTAACGTATTCTATTTTTTAATTAAATACATAACTCCAGTTTTACTATCTATAGTGTTTATAAATGTTATATGCGATTTATTTAAAAAATAAAAGAAAGTCACTGGTTTAACCACCAGTGGCTTTTATATATTGGAAGGGTAAGTTGTTTTAATGGGGGAGTTACTAGAGAAGGTATATGATTTTGATAATCTAATGCGTGCATTTAAAAAAGCAGCTTGTTGCAGAAGGCATAAGAAGGATGTTATAAAGTTTGAATTACGCCTAACTGATAATTTGTGGAAGATTCATTATGCATTAAAAAATGATACATATAATCCCAATGGATATCGTAAATTTATTATTTATGAACCAAAGGAACGAGAAATTCAAGCGTTACCATTTATTCATCGTGTGTTGCAGACGTCTTTATGTGTAAATGGAATTAGAGATTTTTTTGAGAGGCGTTTAATATATGATTGTGCTGCATGCCGGCCAAATAAAGGTACTCATTTTGCTATTAATAGATTAAACAAATTTATGCGAAGTTTTTATAAGCAGCACAAAACTAATGGTTATTTTTTGAAGATAGATGTAAAAAAATATTTTGATAGTATTGCTCATGATGTTTTAAAAGATAAGATAAAAATATTTCCAGATAAAGATATTTTATCTTTGCTGTATAGAATTATAGATTCATATAGTAATAAGCCTAATAAAGGTATTCCTATGGGGAACCAAACAAGTCAATGGTTTGCTCTTTTTTATTTAGATTCTGTAGATAGACTAATAAAAGAGAAACTTAGAATAAAATATTATTCTAGATATATGGATGATTTAATTTTAATTCACCATAGCAAGGATTATTTAAAATATTGTTTAGAGGAAATTACTAAGATGGCTACAAATGAGCTAAAATTAGAATTTAACAATAAGACTCAAATTTTTCCAATATCTCAAGGTGTAGATTATATGGGATTTAGGTTTTATTTATCTAAGACAGGTAAAGTTATTAGAAAACTTAGGACATCTAATAAAAAAAGATTTAAGCGAAAAATGAAAGCATTTGTAAAAAAATATTATGATGGCGAAATGACGTTTGATGATATAAATAGAAGTGTACAAAGTTATAATGGACACTTAAAACATGGTCACACATTCAGATTAAGGAGACATGTTTTTAATAAAATGAAACTTATATCAGGGAAATATCCAGAAGTATCTGAAGACTATTTCTATGAGGATGTTTAGTTTTTATTTTTTTAGTAACGTATGGCATTATCCCATCACTTCTAAAGCGATGGGATAATGCCATATTAATTTTAATGTAATTAAGAGTTATTTTCTGAATTTTTTCTACGTTCACTTCTAATCCAAGCATTAATTAATTTTTTACATTCAAAAATCTGATTAGTAATGGATAGATATTCTTTTTTGAGTATGCATTTTTGTTCATACGATAACTGGATAAAGAATGTTAAAATATTAAGTTGAGAGAAAGCCTTACGTTGTAGAGATATTCTTTTTTCTAGTGCTGTTTTTGAAGAATTCTTCATAAAAATTTCATTAGAATGATATAAATTTTCTAAAGCAGATAAAGAATAATTTTGTAATCTTGAAACGAGGGAAAATCGAAACTTTTTTGGGCTATTAGCAGTTGCCTTAAATATCAATGAGCATAGATTTTTAGTTTTTAATATAACCTGTAATTCACAAGTTTTGCGTTCCATAATTCTACTCCTTTCTAAAAGTAATACATTGCGATTATACAATGATTTATAGTTTTACGTCAACAAGTTTGTACGTTATTAAGGCTAAAAATTTTAAAAAAATACAAAAAATGGTATTTACAAGAGAGATAATAGTGTGATATAATCTGTTTGCAGATGATGTTATCATTTTGTGGGGATTAGATTGTTTAAAATTTTAGTACAGCGTTTGGTGGCTCCGGTCGGCATATTCTAACAATGACAACCGTGTCGCCATAGTGAATTCTTCGGGCGAGTCCAATAACAATACTTCCAATAATAGTTACGCTGTGCGCTTGTTTTGCTTTAAAACTTGTCAGATAGCTTATCTTAGGTGAGATAGCTCAGTTACGTAAAAGCAAATGAATTTAATTCCTTTTAAAAGGTGAAAGCTTTTTGAAAAACACTTCTCTCTAGAGAAAATAGACATAAAATTAGTTAATTGCTTGGTTTTATTTTTATTTTCATATTTTTTGGTTTTTTAATGTTAGAGAGCAAGGAGAAAATAGCGATATCATTTAGATATCGCTAAAAATGTATGTATGATAGTCAATACGAGCTTGCGAGTATTGCTGCGCCGGATTTGTGTACCCTACGGGTACAACTTACCATTCAAATCCGTGTGCATCCA
>JBGUYI010000056.1:0-11223 GCA_045118635.1 Acetivibrionales bacterium | reverse complement strand
TGTACCCGGCAGGGTACAACTTACCATTCAAATCCGTGTGCATCCTAAGGGACGCGTTAAATTTACGTCGGAGCTTGAACTCCCACTTAATTGTAAATATGTACCCACCGCCTACGCTCTTTCAAACTTAGAGGCGGGAGACATCTCTGTACTTACGTTATACTATAGGCGCTAAATATAACATAATCAAAATTATACATAAAATAATAAGCACCAATTTAAATACACTTTTTATGTAAACTGAATACGGAATTCTCGTTATAGTAAGTGCTCCCATTAAAACGGCAGATGTTGGTGCAATTAAATTTATAAGGCCATTCGCAACTTGATATGCAGTTATAATTATATCACGGTCAATATTAACAAAATCTGCAAGTGGTGCCAAAAGTGGTATTGACAACGTCGCAAGTCCCATTGATGAAGGAATAAAAAACGACAACGGTAAATAAAATAAAAATGATGCACATGCAAAAACTGATCCACTAAGCTTAGATAATAAGCCTCCTCCATAATACAGAATAGTATCAGTTATATGACCATCATCCATAATTATTTTTACACCATAGGCAATTGCAATAACAAAAACAACGCTCATTACATCGCTTACTCCACTAAAAAACGCATCAATAAAATCTTTTTCTGAAAACTTTCCTATAAATCCAACTAATATTGTTGCAATCAAAAATAATATAGCAAGCTGTGGTATCTCCCACTGACCAAAAGGTATTATTTTGCCCAAAATGTCTTTTAATAATGGAACAGACAAAATACTTTTATGAACATCTTCAAAAAAAGTAATACCAAATATATCAGCCCATGGCAAAACACTCAATAATAGTATCAAAAAAACACTTCCAAATATGAACAATACTTTTTTATGTACAGTTGTAATTTTGTCGTTTCCTTTACTATCCTTTAAAAAGTGTTCTATATCGCTTTCCCTATTCTCAAAAACTAAAGAATCTGAAGGTTTGTTCTTCACTTTTTTTGCATAATTCATAATATAAAATGCACCTAATACAAAAAATAATACATAGATAAATAATCTAAATACTATGCCTGTCCCAATATTAACACCCGCAAGTTTTGTTGCAATCCCTGTAGCAAACGGATTTATGGTAGAACCAATAAGGCCAAGTCCTGCTCCCCAAATAATAACCAAAAGTCCTACAATAGAGTCATAACCTGCTGATATAAAAACCGGAACTATTAACATATAAAAACCTAATGTCTCTTCCCAAAATCCAAGTATTGTCCCACACAACGAAAATAAAAACATAAGTATTGGAATTAATAAAATCTCTTTACCAAGTAACTTCTTAGTCAATTGAGACATTCCAGCTGAAATAGCCCCAGTTTTCATAACCAACGTTACAAAAGCATTCATTATCATTAAGTAAATACCTATTCCTACGGCTCCCTCTACTTTTATTAATTTAGAGCCATCAGCTCCAGTTTCTGTAACTCCAGTAAATCCTTTAATTGGTGCTGAAAATATATCCCACAATCCTTGTCTATTACTAGAAATTTCCTTATATGTACCCTCAATAGGAACCATTTTCCCATCTTCCAATTTTCTATATTCATACTGCCCTGCCGGAATTATCCACGTCAAAACTGCTGCAAATATAACAATGCAAAACAAAATTGTCAGCGCAGACGGCATGTTAAACTTTTTTTTCAATTATATTCACTCCTCAAATCTTTTAGATTATTATAACACTCTTTTTCTCAAAATTAAACAAAAATATGACATTAAAAACAAATTCCGACATATTTCTGCAAATTTACGTTTCAGCACATCTTACATTATTTAATCTTTCTTCTAATAATTTTACAGTACAATAAATTGTAACTACTTTAAATGGTACAAGTACAAACTGTCTTATAGCTTTTATAGAAAACCTTACTTTCGCTGCATCTTTTATCATATAAAAACTCCAAAAAGTATTAAGTCCTAAGCTTACAATTATGGCTACCATTAAAACACTAATTATAAGTTTTAACAAAAACGCCTTATCTGCAACTATTCTATCTTTTTTATATAAAAATAGCCCATGAATAAAGCCTGCTAAAACCGAACTTAATGTAAAGCCTATAAAAAAGCCTCCCCTGGGGAACATAAGCCACCCCAATATATCACCTAAAAATTCTATTAAAACAGTGCTCTTTATACCTAACATGATAGCAGATAACATGATTGGAACAAAGGCAAAACTATAAGTACCCGAAAACAGCTTTACAATTAATAACCTTTTTAAAATCATATAAGATGCTAAAAAAAACGAAATTAATATTATTTTTTTTACTCTACTAATATAATTCACATCCTCGTCATCTTATTCAAATGCCTTCGCCATTAGGCTTTTTTCTATTTCATCTATTCTATTGAATACAGAATTTATGTATGTTGCAATAAAAATCTGTGGTCTAGTTAACAAATTCCTAAAACTAAATTCAAAATTTTTAGCTTTCAATGAATTCTTTATTTCACTAAGCTCTTTCCCTAAAATAGGAATGAAAGATATCGCTATTGTTATAATTAACGTTACTTCTTTTAAATCAAGCCCTAAAAATTTAAACGGATACAATAAATTGGATACAGCACTAGCTAAAACAATTGTAGGAATTTTTTGAGACAATATACTAGTGGCTCCCCAAACTATAAGTATTTTTACTGCTATAATCAAAGGCTCTAAATAATCTCCATTAAATATAACATTGAATATAATAGTAAAAAATAACAGCGGCACTATAGAACGAAAATTTGAAATAAACTTCTTTCTATTTACCTTTAATACAAATAACAAAACTATCTGCACCCCAAGACACACCATGGTAATCATATTATTCTTTATTTGAAATATTACAAGAGTATACAAAATAAATAACACTAATCCAATTGTATACATAATCATAATTTCTTCACTACCCTTTCTAATATCGACAACACATCCTGCTCTTCAAAACTATTAACATCAATTCCTTTTCTTTTTAATAACAAAATCAAATTTACTATAAAAGGTATATCAAAACCTCTCTCCTTAAGAAATTCCACATTGTCAATTATTTCATTTTTACTTATTTTTTTTACTATACTACCTTTTTCTATAACCAAAAGTTTATCTGCTAATAATATCTCTTCCATTATGTTTGTTATAAAAATAATACCTATCCCTTTTTTTGATAACTCCTTTACTATCTTATGTATATCTTTTTTCCCTTTTGCATCAAGCATAGATGTTGCCTCATCAAAAACCATATATAAAGGATTTATAGATATTGCCTCAGCAATCGCTATTCTCTGTTTTTGACCTAATGATAATTCATGAGGATTTCTATCTATATAATCTTGCATCCCAACTATTTTTAAACTTTCTTCTATTATGTGTGGTATCTTTTTTCTATCTTGCCCCAAATTATTCAAAGTAAAAGACATATCATCATAAACTCTATTAAAAATCACCTGATTGTCTGGATTTTGAAAAACTATGCCTATTTTCCCTCTTAACTGGCTCCTACCCTTTTTGGTTTTTATAATTTCTCCTTCTAATTTTATATTCCCATCGCTATAATTATAAATTCCTGACACCACATTACCTAATGTGCTTTTTCCTGAACCATTTTTTCCTATAACTACTACAATTTCTCCTTTTTCAATATCTAAATTTATGTTGTTTAATGCTTTATATCCATTCTTATATTCATAAAAAACATCTTCTAAACAAATCATTATAATAATATCTCCTTAAATTCTATTAGTACTCATAACAAGTTTTTCACTCTTTGATTTATATGAAAACAACCTTCCTTTTTCTACTTCATTTGTAAGGTAATACATGACAAACACTTGAATCGGAATCATTGAGATTGCTTTTACAAACCTTAAAGGCACAGCAACTTTATATGCATCTCCTAGTATAGCAATAACCCAAACCGTGTTCAATATTATATTGACAATAGCTGTCACGGTTACCACACAAAAAATTAACCTTAGTAAAAACCTTTTCCCTGTTTTTATTTCTCCATTTGTGTATAAAAATTCGCCGTACAAAAAACCTGTCAGGCCTGCACTTAGTGTAAAACCCGGGAAATATGCAGACACCGGAAATAAAAGCCTACCCACTATATCACTTGTTATTCCTATAATAGTAGCATACTTTGTCCCTAATAGAATTGCTGAAAACATAAAAGGAATGAAATCAAACCCAATTGATATAAGTGGCAACCTAATAGACAACAACCTTTTTACTATAATACAACTAACTAATAAAAATGAACTTATTAATATCCTTCTCGCCTTTCCCATAATACATCCCTTCTTTTTACAAACAAACTTCGCTATTATTGTACCACCATATACCAAAAAAATAAAGTATAAATTTAGTTTCTGTCTGATATTATAGTCATGTCCATTTTTTCAATATCTTCGTCCCTTAAATCAGGTAAGTCTAAAATAGGTAAATCATATATTGATTTTATACCAAAACTTCTAAAAAACTCTTGCGTTACTTTATATAATATAGGTCTTCCTATCATATCTAGTCTGCCTGCTTCACAAATAAGATCCCTGTCTAATAATGTCTGTATAGCTTTATCACAAGAAACTCCTCTTATGTTATCAATTTTCGATTTAGTTGTTGGCTGATTGTATGCAATAATTGCCAAAGTCTCAAATGCTGCTCTTGATAAATCTTGTTGCTTCTTTTGCACAATAACCCTTTTTACATAATTATAATTTTCAGGTTTTGTACAAAGCTGATAACTACCATCTATCTCTCTTAATATAATCCCTCTATTTTTAGATTCATAGCTTTTCATCATTTGATTCAAAATGTGTTTAGTTGATTCTATATCAGTTTCTAATATATCAGACAACTTTTCTATCTCTATAGGTTCACCTATCGCAAACAATACACTCTCTATAACAGAACTAATGTCATAAATCCCCATCATTTTCGCCACCTTTTATATAAATTTCTAAATCTTCGTTTTTTGAATTCTTATTTACAATAATATCTGCAAATGGTTTTTCTTGAACTACTGTCACCTTATTTAATTTTACTAATTCTAATATGGCCATAAAGCTAGTTATAATTTCTATTTTAGGTCTTTTCCCAAATACCTCTTTAAATTTAAAGCTAGACTTTTCTATTAGCTTTTTTACTATGTCCTTTATTTTTTGTTTAACTGTGACCTTATCTTTTTTTAGTATCTTAACCATTTTATTCTCAGTATTGTTAGTTCTTTTTAAATTCTCTTCAATTACCTTTTTATAAGATTCTACTAGCTTATCTTTAGATAAACTAGTATTTTTTATATTATCAACAAACTTTATATTCTCTGGCGTTTTATAACATGCTCTACTCCAATTAGCTTGTCTCTCTTTTAAAATATTAGCAATGTTTTTATACTTCTTATACTCTATAAGTCTTAATATTAAATCATCTTTTGAATCTATCTCCATCTTTTCTTCGTCTTTTCTTTTTGGCAACAATGACTTTGATTTTATGTACAATAGTGTAGATGCCATAACAATAAACTCACTAGCTATCTCTAAATTTAATTCTCTAATCTTTAAAATATGTTCCATGTATTTATCAGTTATCTCACTAATAGATATATCATATATATCAAGCTTATTTTTCTCTATAAGGTGAAATAATAAGTCAAAAGGTCCTTCAAAATTTTTTAGTTGTATCATATAAACATCTCTACTGCTTTTCTGAAACTTTAGCTCTTTTTCACTCAAAAAATTCTACACCTTCTTCTTATAATTAATTATTTATGTAAAAAACTCTCTATATACATTTGTTCATTCTTTACATATGCTATCTCTGGTAACAATTCTATATTTTCACCATCATCGTCTGGTGGTCTTGTTATAACATCGGCTATCCTAAGCTGAGTAGGTCTTAAAGAAAGTGCTATTATTATAGCATCTTTATTTCCATCAGCTCCTGCATGAACAGTACCTCTAAGCGTTCCTATCACTATTACATTTCCTGTAGCTTTTATTTCACCACCAGGATTTAAATCTCCTATAACAACTACATTTCCATCAAAATCTATCTTATGACCTGAACGAACTGTACCTCTGTAAAACTTAGACATACCTTCTTCTAATCCCTTAAAATAAAAATGTTTCATTTTAGTTTTTAAATATTCCTTAGCCGTACTATCCACTTTACTATCAATCTTCTCAATACTATTTTTCATTTCTTCTTTTTTTATACTTTTTATCTTGGCCCCACTTTTCCTACACAATAAATCAAATATTTCTTGTTCTTGACTTTTAGTCAGATTTTTCCCTTTATATTTTACATCAAGTATTGCATCTTTAAAAAACTTACCAGCATCGCTTATTTTATTTTCGATCTCTTTCAATATGAAAGAAAAATCATCTTGTTCTTGCAATATCATTGTCAGGCAATTTACTGTTCCTTTGAAACCAACATTCGCTTCATTCATATTTAAGTCGCCTCCAAAATTATCTTATAAATATATTATTACATTTTTTATCTATTTTGACAATATTATTATCTGCTTTTAAAATATTCTTCTAAAACATCTCTTGCAACAGGTGCTGCATTCGCTCCCCAAACTCCTCTTTCTATAACGACAACTAGAGCTATTTCTGGTTTTTCAACAGGTGCATAACAAACAAACACAGCGTTAGATGAATGCCTAGCTTCCTTACCTGTCTCTGGTGTTCCTGTTTTTGCAGCAATTTTTACCTTAAAATTTCTAAATGTCCTAGCTGCAGTTCCTCCTCTATTTGCAACAGCTTCCATTGCTTCGTGAATAGCATCTACTGTTTCTTTTTTTAAACCTATATCAACAAATTCACTCTTATTTTCTCTTATTATTTTTCCGTCACTATCCTCTATCCTTTTTACAATAGTTGGTTTAAATCTTTTTCCTCCATTCGCTATTGTTGCTATATAATTTGCTAATTGCATAGGTGTAAATGTATTGTCAAACTGACCTATTGCAGTTTGTGCAGTATCGGCTACTCTCCATTTATCATTTCTAAGTTTCTTTTTTGTTTCTCTATTAGCTCTTAATCCTTTTACTTCTCCTGGTACATCTATCCCTGTCAATTCACCTAACCCAAATTTTTTAGACCATTTATCAATTGCGTCAATTCCCACTTTAACACCTAATTCATGAAAATATATATTACACGATGTCGCAATGGCTCTTTTTAAATCCAAATTTCCATGTGCTCCCAATCCCATTCTATGCTCTAAACATCTAAATTTCCAACCTCCTAAAACTGTATATCCTTTATCATAAATTAAAGTATCTTTTGTTATAACTCCTTCTTCTAATCCTGCTATAGCTGTTATTGGTTTAAATGTAGAACCTGGTGTATAAACTCCTTGTATCGTCCTATTTAGCAATGGAGCATTTTCATTATCTAACAATAACTCCATTTTCTTCTTCTTTGCTTCCTGATCTTCTAAACTTGCTAGATATATCATAGGATCATAACTTGGATAACTTGCCATTGTCAACACTTCACCTGTATTTACATCTATTGCAACAACAGCTCCGGCATACGCATCTCCAAAATTTCTTCTATTATCTTTTTTCTTTTTTATTGATTCAATATTTCGCTCTAAAGACTCCATAGCCACTTTTTGCAAATTGTAATCTATCGTTAATATAACATCATTGCCTTTTATTGGAGGAATTTTTAATATTTCACTAGTTTTCTTCCCTCTAGTATCAACCTCTATTTTTCGTTCTCCTTTTTTTCCTCTTAAGTTTTTCTCCTCCATATGTTCAATGCCGCTTTTTCCCAAAATATCATTTATGCCATATCCATCATCTTTTAGCCTTTGATACTCTTCACGATTTATACTTCCCACATAACCCAATATATGCGCCATACATGTCGCATCATTATATTTTCTATATGATTCTACATCTATAGAAACACCTAAAAGTTCCAATCCTTTCTCTTCTATCTCCACTACAGATTCTTTACTCACATCTCTAGCTATAACCAAAGGATTAAAATGCGAATAACCTTTTATCAAGGTTTCATATCTAATAGCCATTATTTTATATGCTTCTTTTGTTGTATATTTGGGGGAAATTTTAAATTTAACATACCTAAGATAATTAAAAACATCTTCAGGTGTCTTCAAAAAAATTATGTCTTTCTTTTTTACTAATATTTCTTTCTTCCACTTTTCTATGGCTTGCTCAGATGAGTTTATATGTGTCCCATATTCAAACGGCTCAATTGTTAAATATTTCGAAAGAGATGTTTCGCAAAAATCATTATTCTTTTCTAAAATCTTTACTACTTTGTCTATCACTTCATTTAATTCATCAACTGTTCTCTTCTCTTTATAAAGTTGAACTAAAAAGCCTGTCCTATTAACAGCTATCGGAATACCATTACGATCTAATATATCACCCCTAGGTGCTACTATGTCTCTTTCTCTTAACAATCTTCTTTGTGAAATATTTTCATAATACTCACCATTTATAATTTGCAAATTAATTAATTGAAATATGATAACAGCACTCATAAATACAAAAAACAAAGCTACTATATTACATCTATCCTTCAACTTTTTACTCATAAGATCCTAATCTTCCTTTTCTTTTTTACTAATGTGAAAACAATGATAAAACAAACTGTATTATAAATTGCACTATATAAAAACAATCCCCTACACATAAACAAAAATTCCCTTATTGTAACAGGAAAAAAACAAAACAAAAAAACTAACCCACTATATAATAGAGAATACACAAAAGCCCTAAATACTCCGGTTACAAAATCATCTTTTTTATTGTTTTCTAATATCATACAAATTAATAAATTTATTAAAACATATATTCCTACTGATTTAGATGCTAAAATATCTTGTAAGACTCCACACAAGATACCACCAAAAAACAAATCACTCTTTTTAGCATAAAAACTTAAAATAATCATAAACACTAACATCAAATTAGGCTTTACGTTACAAATCTTTATGCAGTCTACTAGCGTTATTTGCAACAAAATTAACATTATAGAAATCAAAGCAATATATATTTTATTTTTCACCAAAAACCTACTTTCTAATCCATTTTTTAATTATCTATTGATACTAAAACTTCTTCTATCCTTTTTAAATCAACACTTGGTTTTATTATTGCATACCTTTCCAACTTATCCTTAGGATTCACTACATCCTTAACTACTCCTATTTCTATCCCTTTTGGAAAATATTCGCCTATTCCAGAAGTTTCAATAACATCCCCAATATTTATTTGAGTTTGTTCTGGTATGTATTCTAAGCGACAACATCCATCTTCTTTTAGTTCCATATCTCCTTTTAATACTGCTATATCTCTAGTTTTAGTTAACCTTGCCCCAACAACACTATCTTTATCTATTATAGAAATTACACAAGAAGTCTTTTCAGACACTTTATAAACTCTACCAACTAACCCTTTATCAAAAATTACAAAACTATTTTTATAAACCCCATCCTTAGAACCTCTATCAATAGTAAATATCTCAAACCAACCATTAGCATCTTTAGCTATTATATTAGCACCTACAAATTTACAATCATCAATAGAGTCTCTTAACTCAAGAGTATTTCTCAGTCTTTGATTTTCATCATCTAACCATATGATTTTTGAAATATATTTTTCTAATTCGTCTACTTCCTTACTCAATCTTTTATTTTCTTCAAAAAGTTTATCTTTACTCTCAAAATATCTCTTTGTGTTACTAATTTTTGACACAACAGCAGAAAATACTCTTTCAAAAGGATAAGCCACTCTCTCTACAGGAGTTCGTAAAAAATTAAAACTACATATATTTTTATTATATAACACCTGTACTATTAATATTGTTATAACAACAACTATTAATGTAACAACTCTAAATTTTATAAACTTTCTCACTTTATCCTCTTTTCTCTAAAGTTAAAATCTTCATTTTTTAGCTGCTATTAATACCTTTCTTAACATCTCTAGATCCTCACTTACTCGTCCTGCACCTAATGCAACACAATCTAATGGTTCAGGCGCTATGTTAGCATCTATTCCTGTTTCTTGCTTTATCAATTTATCTAATCCGTAAAGCAATGCTCCCCCTCCTGCTAGTGTTATGCCTTGATCCATTATATCAGCTGACAACTCTGGCGGAGTCTTTTCTAATGTATCTTTTATAGCTTCTATTATCTGGGATATAGGCTCTCTTAATGCCTCCATTATCTCATCTGATGTTATTATAACATTTTTAGGTAATCCCGTTAACAAATCTCTTCCTCTAATATTTATTTCCTCTCTTTTAGCCTTTGGAAAAGCTGAACCTATTCTCTTTTTTATTTCCTCTGCTGTTCTATCACCTATTAACAAATTGTGCTCCTTTTTTATAAACACAGATATACTATCATCTAAAACTTCTCCTGCTATTTTTAAAGACCTACTTGTTACTATTCCTCCAAGTGAAATTACCGCAATTTCTGTTGTTCCTCCACCAATATCAACAATCATACAACCTATAGGTTCCTCAACTGGTAAATCTGCACCTATTGCCGCAGCCATTGGTTCTTCCATTAAATATACTTCTTTTACTCCAACTTGCATTGTTGCTTCTTCAACAGCTCTTTTTTCAACTTCTGTAACTCCTGATGGTACACATACTATAACCCTTGGTTTACCCATCTTACTCTTTGCCATAGCTTTCTTTATAAAATATTTAAGCATATTTTGAGTAATATCAAAATCAGCTATAACTCCATCTTTCATTGGTCTTATTGCCATTATGTTACCCGGTGTTCTTCCTATCATTTCTTTCGCTTCATTCCCAACTGCCAAAACCTTACCAGTTCTTGTATTTATAGCCACAACTGAAGGCTCATTTACTACCATGCCCTTACCCTTCATATGAACTAACGTATTCGCTGTTCCTAAATCTATTCCTATGTCTTTACTAAAAAAACCTCTAAATCTAAAAAATCCCATTTTTTCAAAATCTCCCATCTTAAATACTTACTATGTACGGTAAAATACAACTCTACTATATAAAAACATATCTTAACATTTACCGTCTTATATGCTAACATAAGTTAAGCCAAAATACAAGCCTTTTTACCACTAAACCTTAATTTTTATAACTCAGTCGGAGATGTCCCCCGCCTCTAAGCTTGAAAAAGCGTAGGCGGTGGGTACATATTTACAATTCAGTGGGAGTTC
>JBGUYI010000055.1:0-14916 GCA_045118635.1 Acetivibrionales bacterium | reverse complement strand
CTCCTACTTTTTGACTGACCTTATTTTATTATATTATTCCAAAATTGTCAATACTATATTTTTTTGGCGATTCATCCCTCACTTGTAGAAGTGATGGTATTCTCGCTAAATTTTAGATAAAAACAAATCCGCAAACAGATTTAAAACCAGTGCTAGTATGATCAAATTTTCATGTCGTTCTTCTCTTTTGATACCATATTTTAGGTAATAGTACAAAACTACCAGCGTATTAACCACAATAGCAAGAAACATGAAAACATTATCAATGTCAATACCTGTATGTCCCTGATGCTCTGTTTTCTTTATAATTATAAGCAAAACTGCCTCCACTATTATATACAAACAAATCAAAAGATTCTCAAATTTACTTTTTTTCATTGATGTTAAGCCTCCCAATAAGACAAATATTACCTAGAAAAACTCCTTTTAATGATTTAATACAAAAAGAATTCTCCCTTATAATACTCATACAAAAAACCTTTTTAGGCAATCGTTCACCACTAAAAATATAACATAGATACTTTATAACACAAGCCTCAAAAAAACAAAAGAAAAAAGTTGACAAAAATGATATCTATTTTCAAGGCGTATAATGTGTATTTTTACTAGTATTTATGCTAAACTACGGGAGTAATTTCTTTGTAATATTACCCTTTCATATTTTGGTTTATCTATGTGTCAATATCCCTTTGACAAAAACACTTATTGGCCTTATAATTGTGTTAGTTCATTTCAATTTTTGAAAATGTAATGTAGTTTTGAAAGAAGGATGGATTTATGTATTCGTTAAACAGAACATGGGTAGAGGTTAATTTAGATGCAATTGCTCATAATTTGAAGGAAATAAGAAAAATAACAAATAAAAATGCAGAAATTTGTGGTGTAGTTAAGGCCGATGCTTATGGACATGGCTTTTTGGAAGTTTCTAAAACATTAATTAAAAACGGTGTAACTTATTTGGCTGTTTCTATGCTAGATGAGGCATTACAACTCAGAAAACAAGGTATCACAACTCCTATTTTAATTTTAAGTTATACTGATCCTGTAAGATGTGACGAAATAATTTTAAATAATATAACTCAAACTGTGTTCAGTTATGGTTTAGCAAAAGCTTTGTCTGACTGTGCAGTACGTTTAAATAAGAATGTAAAAATTCATATAAAAATAGATACAGGTATGGGACGTGTAGGATTTTTGACAGGTTATAGTTCTATTAAAACCATTATCGATATTTGTAAATTGCCTAATCTTATTGTAGAAGGAATTTTCACTCATTTCGCTAGTGCTGATGAGTCTGATAAGACCTATACATATACACAATTTGAAAGATTTATGAATATTTGTAATGAACTAAAGCGAGTTGGTATTCTAATTCCTATTAAACATGTTTGCAACAGTGCTGGTATTATAGAATTTCCCAATATGCATCTTGATATGGTACGACCTGGTATAATTCTTTATGGAATGTATCCTTCTTGTGAAGTGAATAAGAAGAAATTAAATCTTATTCCAGCTATGACATTAAAAGCAAATATAACTCTTGTTAAAGATGTTGAACCTGATACATTTATAAGTTATGGTAGAATATTTAAAACTTCAAGAAAGAGTAAAATAGCCACAATACCTATAGGTTATGCTGACGGATATCTTAGAAGTCTTACTAATAAAGCTAGAATTTTGGTAAATGGTCAGTTTGCTCCTATTGTTGGGAAAATTTGTATGGATCAGTGCATGGCTGATGTTACTGACATTAAAGGTGATATCTCTTGTGGTCAACAAGTTGTGTTAATTGGCAGTCAAGGAAAATCTAGAATCCCTATAGAAGAAGTTGCTGATAAACTTGGCAGCATTAATTACGAGACTTCATGCGTTATTGGGAAGCGTATCCCTCGTTTTTATGTGTCAAATAATAAAATTTATTCAGTGCTAAATTATCTTATCGAAACGTAATTAGAAAGAGGTGTTTTTATGAATATTGAATATTCAGATGTTGATAGAAAATTAAATCTAAATCCTTATTCTTGTGCTAATATTGTGCAAAATAAGATGATAAATTTTTTGGGAGAAATAAATTTAACTAGCGATACTCTAAGAAAAGATTATGGGGCTTTTTGGGTTGTTGCAAAACTCAAAATTCATTTTTATGATTATCCTATGTTAAATGACAATGTGTTTTGCTCTACTTATCCGTCTAATAAGTCTAAAATTAGACTTAATCTAGATTATGTTTTTAGTGACCAAAATAAAAATACTTTCTTTTTAGCAAAACAAGAACTTTGTCCTGTTGATATTGAAACTAGAAAAATTAGAAAACTAGATTCTATAGATAATATTGAGCTTAATGATTCTAACCTTGATATCTCATTTTCTAGATGGGCTTTTAATTTAGACGAATTTGAAAAATGTTTTGATTATACTGTTTTATACTGTGACACAGACTCAAATTGTCACGTTAACAACGCTAACTATGTTAGATTTATATTAAATACTTTTGATGCTGATTTTTTTGATAATCATACAATAAGAGATTTAGAAATACATTATATAAATGAATGCTTAGAAAAAGAAACTATCCACATATACAGAAAACAATTAGGGAACGAAATGTTATTCATAATTACTTGTGCTGATAAGATTATCATAAAGGCAAAACTTATTTTTGATGCATAAGTTTTGCCTTTGTTTAGTCTAGCTAAGCTACTTTAATCATTACTTAACTATTTTGTTCCATTTATTGCAATAAATATTTTTCTCCTACTATGTACACATCTCCAGCTCCCATAGTCAAAATCAAATCATTATCATTGACATTCTCATTTAAATACTCAACTATATCGTCAAAATCTTTTATATAGATTGCATTGACATTATTTTCTTTTAATTTTTTAACTAACATGCTAGAATTAATTTCCCCAGTATCTTTTTCCCTCGCTGCATATATGTCAGTTATTATAACATTATCTGCATCAAAAAACGCTTCAGAAAATTCATTTAGCAACTCTTTTGTTCTTGTATATGTATGTGGCTGAAATATGCACCACTCTTTATTAAATTTACTCCTTTTGCTAGCCTTTAATGTTGCCTTTATCTCTGATGGATGGTGTGCATAATCATCTACAACTTTTACATTATTTCTTTCACCCTTGTATTCATACCTTCTATGTGCTCCTTTAAACTCTCTTAATACGTCAATAACTGTTTCCTTTTTTACTCCTAACTCAAAACACACACAGCATGCAGCAACTGCATTTAAAACATTGTGCACACCATTTACTCCTAATCTAATATCACAATATTCTTCATTGTCCTTCAATAAAGTAAATGCTCCACAGCCATTATCATCAAATACTATATTAGCCGCTCTCCACTTTGCCTCAACATTGTTTATAGAATATGTTATCACATTCTTACACTTTAATTCTCTTCTTAATACATCACAAATATTTTTATCATCCAAACAACACACTATATAACCATCACTCGGAACTAACGAAATAAATTTATAAAACGATTCCTTTATTGCCTCTATCCCTGAGAAATAATCCAAGTGGTCTTTATCTATATTTAAAACAACTGCTACATATGGATAAAACTTCAAAAAACTATCTACATATTCGCAAGCCTCTGTTATGAAATATTTGCTATCACCAACTAGCGTATTTCCTCCTATTATATCAAGCTCTCCTCCCACATGTATTGTAGGATTTAATTTCTCTCTCAACATTATTGCACCAATCATAGATGTAGTTGTTGTCTTACCATGTGTGCCAGATACATTTATACTATATTTATAGGCTTTCATTATATGCCCTAAAAATTCAGATCTCTCTAACATTGGAATACCAAGCTCTTGTGCAGCCTTATATTCTGGATTGTTTTTATTTATAGCAGCTGTATAAACAACTAAATCCGCTAAATCTACATTTTTTTTATTATGCCCAATATAGACTTTAGCTCCTAACATTCTAAGTTTCTCTATAATGTTAGAATCATTTTTGTCACTTCCTGTTATAATATGCCCTCTGCTTAGCATTATCATTGCTAAGCCACTCATACTTATTCCACCTATACCAATAAAATGTATTTTCTTTTTACTTTCTAGCTTAATCATTTATATCTCCATTTCAATAAGTTTCTCAATTCTAAAGCAACAAAACTAAACATTAGATTTTTTCTTGCTTCTATTTTCTATTGTGAAGCTTCTTTCTATTGCTTCTATATTATCTAAAGCTTTACCCGTTCCTTTGGCTACACATGATATAGCATCCTCTGCTATATTTACTTTTATACCTGTTTTCTTTTGAATCAGCTCATCTAATCCATGTATCAAACATCCTCCACCTGTCATAAGTATACCATTATCGCTTATATCTGCAGCTAACTCTGGTGGCGTTATCTCTAATACTGAATGTACCTCTTCAACTATATTCATAACAGGCTCATCTAATGCATCTATCATTTCATCTGACGTTACTTTTATTATATTTGGCAATCCAGTAATTAGGTTTCTTCCTCTAACTTCCATGACAGCTTTTTCTTTTCTTTCATACACCGTACCAATGCGCATTTTCAATTCCTCAGCCGTCCTATCTCCAATCATAATATTATGCCTCTTTCTTATGTACCTTATTATGGCATCATCAAATTTGTCTCCCGCAATCTTTATAGACGAACTTACCACATTCCCACCAAGCGATATGACTGCTATATCTGTAGTCCCTCCTCCTATATCCACTACCATACAACCACACGCCTTTGATATATCAATTCCTGCACCAATAGCCGCCGCTATTGGCTCTTCTATCAAATACGTTCTTTTAGCCCCTGCTTGGATTGCAGCATCTACAACAGCCCTCTTTTCAACTTCTGTTACTCCACTTGGGACACACACCATTATCCTTGGCTTAAATATTCTATTTTTACAAACCTTATTTATAAAATATTTTAACATCCTTTCTGTAACATCGTAATCTGATATAACACCATCTCTTAATGGTCTTATAGCTACAATATTACCAGGTGTCCTCCCTATCATCTTCCTAGCTTCTTCTCCTACTGCAAGTAATTTATTTGTGTTTTTGTCTATTGCTACTACCGATGGTTCTCTTAAAACTATTCCTTTGCCTTTTATATACACTAAGACAGTTGCTGTTCCAAGATCTATACCTATGTCTTGTCCAAATCTTAACAAACTCCATCTTCCTTTCGTTAGCGATTGCTTACAACTTTCATCTTAGTATATATTACCACATATTTTTAATATTGCAACATATTTTTTATCCAGTTAATTTAGAATTTTTTCTATATTTTTCTCTAGTTGCAAATCCACCCCTTATATGTCTTTCTGACTTATTTTCTTCTAATACAAGTCTCGCCTTACTTGCAAGTTGTGTGTTTATTTTTTCTAATCTTTCAGTAACATCTTTATGCACTGTACTTTTACTTATCCCAAATTTTTTAGCAGCCAGCCTAACTGTCGCTTTTTTTTCTATAATATACATTGCCAGTTCTATCGCTCTTTCTTCTATATATCGTTTCAAAAGCCTTTACCCTCCCTTTTTGTACTTACATTAATGGAAATAGAATGTTTTGATTTTTCAAAACATTCTCATTTTCTATTACGTTGTACCTTAAAAATCAAAAATACTCTAATACTATACTTATTCTCTCTTTTTTACTTATATTCTTATTTTTTATTAAATTGGATATAAATTTTAGGATCAACTAATTTGTTCTTATTAATCATTTCAAAGTGTAAGTGTGAACCAATAGAATCCTCTATTTTAGAGGTATTACCAACAAAGCCTATAATATCACCTTGTTTTATTATTTGATTTGGCAAAACCAAAACATCATTAGATAAACTCTTATACAAAGACACTAAATTTTTAGAATGTCTTATACTAACCGACATGCCGTATTCTTCATCATTTTTTATTTCTTCTACATAACCATCTAAAACGGCCTTTACGCACGCACCTTCTTTGGCACTTATATCTATTCCTTTATGAACTCTCCATTCATCTAATGTTTTTGAATAAATAAGTTTATCATGAGAAAAATCTCTCTCTATATTGCCAGATAAGGGAACAATAAAGGAGTCTTTATTTTGAAAAAATACTTCTTTATCATCATAATTTTGATTTTCTTTACTAGAATTTTCATACGTATTTGGTATTTTGTTATCTTGTTTCTCTTTGATATTTTTTTGTTGGTCTTCTTTTTCATTAGATTGTTGAATTTCTTTTTTGTCTTGTTCTACTTCTTTTTGAACATTTTGTTGAATTTCTTTTTTGTCGTTATCTTTAGATAAATTTTGTTGTTCTTCTTTTTTATCATTATCTTTGGACAAATCTTTTTCTTCCTCTTTTACAAAGGATATCTTTTCTATAAATTTTTTATTGACATCATCAATTTCTTCTTTTTCTTCTATTGTCTCGCTATTAGATGAAAAAATTTTTTGTGTATCTTCTACACTTTGAGAAGTCATAATATTCCTCTTCATAGAAAAAAATGATAAAACCAAAGTAACGACTATTGACACCATCACAACTACATACACTAAATTTTTACTATTTGTTTTATTTTGATTTTTTTTCATAAAAATTGCACCTCCACTGTATATTTTTACCTAAATAAATCTAAATATACAAAGAAGATGCAAAAACTAAAAACATATTGTTTTAGTAAGATAGCATTGATATGTATTATTATTTTTCATTTTATTATATGCCTTTTTTGCCATATCTTCACTTTCAAATAATGCAAAAATTGTGGACCCGCTACCACTCATCATAGCTCCTAATGCTCCATTTTCCATCAATTTAGACTTTATATCTCTTATCTCAGGATTATTTTTTTGTGTAACTGTTTCTAATACATTAACCATATTTTGTGCAACATCAGAAATTTTTTTATTTTCTATCGCTTTTAATAAAATCTCAAAATCTGGTCTTTCTTTTGGTAAAGAATAATCAAATTCTTTATATACCTGCTTTGTAGATATCCCAAAATTAGGCTTTATTAATACCACATTTACTGAATCAAAATTAGAAATCTTTAATAGCTTTTCTCCTATACCTGTTGCTAAAACAGTATTTTTGCAAATACAATATGGTACATCTGCACCAATTTTTTCTCCTATTTTTAATAATGTATCAAAATTTAATCCTAAGTCAAACAATGTATTCATACCTTCTATAACAGCAGCGGCATCTGCACTTCCTCCACCTAATCCCGCTTCTATTGGAATATTTTTAGAAATATCTACCTTTACTCCACAGTCTATATCATATCTACTTTGCATGATATTTGCTGCTTTATATGCTATATTTCTGCTATCTTCAGGTATCTTATTATTATCGCATTTAATAACTATCCCTTTCTCTATCTTTGTTATAGATATTTCATCAAATATATCTATAGTTTGCATAATCATTTTAACTTCATTATATCCATCATTTCTTTTCCCTAATAAATCTATTGCTAAATTTATTTTTGCATACGCTTTTAATTTCAAGCTGTCCATATTATCCTCCAAAAACATTTTTTAACTACATACCACAAACTTTAGTTGCACATTTCTTATTTTTTTCTTGAGGCAAATCTAAAAACTTCACTTTTTTATTTTGTGATGTAGATAATTCTTGTTGTTTATCTCTTTTCTTATTACATTTCATATGCATTTTTATAACATCTGTTATATCTTTATCTCCATTAGCAAAACTTAACACTGTCTTATCTTTATTATTTTTATAATTTACATCTGCTCCTTTTTCTATTAGACAATTTACTATATCTATGTCTTTTATATCAGCAGCATGCATTAATGGTGTTAATCCACTTTTACTTACATGATTTACATTTGCTTCATTCTCTATTAAAAAATTAACTATTTTCATATTTTTAATACCAATAGATCCTATTAGTGGAGTCCAACCATATTTGTTTTCATAATTTACATTTGCTCCCTTCTGTATTAAAAGATTCATTACGTCCATATTTCCCTTTTCGATAGCATGTAACAGCGGTGTCATTCCGTAGTAATTCTCATAATTTATATCTGCTCCATTATCTATCAAATAATTTATAATATCTACATCTACCATTTCAATAGCATGTAATAATGGTGTCACTCCATATTTATTTTCACAATTTACATTCACATTGTTTTCTATTAGACAATTTATTATATCTATATTTCCAATCCCAGTGGCATGTAAAAATGGTGTTATTCCATAATTATTTTCACAATTTGCATCTGCTTCTTTTTTTACTAAATAATCTACCATATTTGCATTTTCAATCCCCACAGCATACATTAGTGGAGTTAAATAATCTTGGTTCTTATAATTTACATCTGCTCCTTTGTCTATTAGACAATTTATTATATCTATATCTCCCATTTCAACAGCACATATTAGGGGTGTTAAGCCACTTTTAGTCTCATAATTTACATCTGCTCCTTTTTCTATTAGACAATTTACTATATCTATATCTCTCATTTTAATAGCATATATCAACAAGGATACTCCATCTTTATCCTCATAATTTACATCTGCTCCTTTTTCTATTAGACAATTTACTATATCTATATTTTGATTTTTAAAAGCATACACCAATGCGGTTAAATCATCCACATTTTTATAATTCACATTTGCTCCTTTTTCTATTAAACAATTTACTATATCTACGTCTTCCCTCTCAACAGCATATATCAACGGTGTTAAACCATTTTTGTTCTCATAATTTATATCTACTTTTTTCTCTATCAAATAATTTATTATATCTATATCCTTAATTTCAACAGCATACATTAGTGGTGTTAATCCATCCTCGTTTTCATAATTTACATCCACTTTTTTATTTATCAAACAATTTATTATATCCATATCCTTAATTTCCATCGCATACATTAATGGTGTTAATCCATCTTCATTTTCATAATCTATATCTGCTCCTTTTTCTATTAGACAATTTACTATATTTAAATCTCCAAATTGAATTGCATACATCAATGGTGTCACATAATTTCTATTTTCATAATTTTTATTAATTCTTTTTTCAAGTATATAATTAACAACATCTAAATTTCCCATTTCAATGGCGTACATTAATAGTGTTACACCATTTTTGTTCTCATAATTTATATATGCACCTTTATTTACTAAACAATCAACTATTTCTATATTTTGGATGGCACACATCAATGGTGTTAAGCCATTTTTGTTCTCCCAGTTTACATATGCATTTTTTCTTATTAGATATTTTACCACCCTTATATTCATATCTTTAACAGCGTATATTAATGGTGTTAAGCCGTCTTTATTTTCGTAATTTACATTTGCACCTTTATTTACTAAACAATCAACCATTTCTATATTTCTAATTTTAATAGCACACATCAATGGTGTTAAGCCATTTTTATTTTCGTAATTTAAATCTGATCCTCTGTCTATTAGATAATTTACTATATTTATGTCATTAAAAGCGATGGCTTCCAATAATGGTGTTACATTATTTTGGTTCTCATGATCTACATACGCTCCATTGTTTACTAAATAGTCTATAATTTCTATATCTTTAGTTTTAACCGCTTGCAATAATGGATACTGATCTAATTTCACACAATTTACATCTGCCCCATTTTCCACTAGGCACTTTATCACGTCAATATTTTTAATATTAATAGCAACTAATAGTGGTGTTACTCCATACTCATTCCCATAATCTAAAATTTTCAAATATCTGTCCCCAAACAAAATCCTCATTCTTTGAATTAATAAATTTATTTCCTCAACACTTTTGCCTTCACTAATAGTTTCTAGTAATAATTCTCCTTGCCCTTTTACATAGTATTCATACATTTCCACAAAACAACTCTCCTTCTTATTTGTCTTTTAATTACAGCCTAAGTTATTTGCACTATAAAATACATTGCCTATACTCTTTTATTGAATATATCGCATTCCACATTTTACATCATAAATAATGTTTTTTCAATAATACTTTTTTCTTTTAAATTAACCAATTCCACTTAACTTAGCTATATAAAAGCCTTAAATCTTCCCATATGCTAAAATTTGTTTTAAATCCTGATATTCTAGGATACAGTATACAAAATGCAACAACTACTGACACAAGATACACATATATATATTTCTTTTTGACTATATTTTTTAGCATATATATTATAGAGAATATTGCAAATGGTATTGCTGAAAAATAATGATATATAAAAGTAGTTCTAGTTATAAACATCCAAGGTAAATATTGGAATATATATCCCACTACAAATATCCACACTAAATTATCTCTATTTTTATATCCCTTAATTGCTGAATAAACTACTGCACCAAATGAAATCCACCAGATTAAAGGATTCCCCATAGTATATATTCTGCTAATCAAACCATTCTCATATATTTGATTATAAAATAACATAGGTTTTAACATTATAAACCACTCATACCACTTAGTTGCAAATTTATGTGATATAGCTTCATCTTTATGAAATAAAAACATATCTCTAATTTCAGCAAAAACTCTTGTTATTGTGTAATTTTCTCTAAATACTGGTATGTAAACAATCAGGTATACTACAATAGGTAATATAACAAACATAGCTATGCCTAATAATACTGATTTTAAAATTTCCTTTCTGTTTCCTAATAAATTTTTATACAATGAAATAATATAAAATGTAAAAAGTCCTAATCCTCCATATATAGCTGTCCATTTAGTGGCTGCTCCTAAACTAAAAAATATACCCGATAATACCATAGACTTTACATATTGTGAATCAACTTTCTTACTATCACTCATATATATCTTTGTCATATAATAATACATTAGAATTATAAAAAACACACTATAACTATCTATTAAGCTAGTTCTTGTTTGTGTAAAATGCATGCAATCAAACATAATAAGTATAGCTGCTACTATGGCATAAAATCTTTCTATAAAAAGTTTTTTTGAAAATACATATAAAGCTGGTATCATAACAGCTCCAAATATAGTCCCCATTATCCTCCATCCAAATGGATTCATTCCAAATAATTTTATACCTATAGCTAAAAAAATCTTTCCTAATGGTGGATGTGTTACCTCAAATCCTTCCATATTGTTTAAGTATTCATAGCCTGTTCTCACATAAAAAACTTCATCAAACACAGTTTGATTTTTATAACTTATTTCTTCTTTTATAAAATTTTGCTCATCTATTAATTGATATGCTTTTTTGTCTTTTGTCTTATCTTCTAATATCTTAAGACCTTTAATTGGTTCATCTTTACCTTTTTCATATATTCCAATCTCTCTTAAATCCATCCCTGGTTCTAAAACTTCAATTTTTATAGTCTTCGCTGTTGTGTCTTCTCTTAATTCTCTCCACTTAAAAACATTATAACCATCTCTTTTTAAAATGTGATACCTTTCTTCATTATCATAGGTCTCCTCATCTAAATACTGCAATTTATATGCTCCTTTATGTGCATCTCTATCATTTAATCCTTCAAAATATTTTATTTTTCCTATTTGTGTCATTTTAGGAAGTTCTATTACAACATACTCACCATAAGATTTAGGATTCCAACCAGTTTCGGGTATTTTTTTATCCCCTAAATTATATAACGCTATACCAAAATATATTAACGTCAAAATGCTCATTATTGCTACATCTTTTTTATCTATTGAGACTTTGTATGATATATTCTCTAACTTGCAATTTATATTCTTTATTATGAAATATATTATAGCAACGCAAAATGATACAAAAATTAATTTGCTTATAAGTTCTACTGTTATTGCCACTTGTTTAGAATCTACAGAATTTACATACCATTCTTCGTAAGTTTCAGGAACATAATCTAATTCACAAAACTCAACATCTTTAAATAATGCTTTTCCTAAACACTCATTTTTATCTTCCCCTAAACATAAATTTACCGTAACCGCATACTGTTCTTCTTCTGTTTTTCCATACATAACAAGAGTTTCATAATCATCACTTTTGTCTTTTACTATCTTTGTTTTACTTTTTATAAAATCAGAAAATACTTTTACGGATAGATATGCTCCACTATTTGATTCTCTTAAAATCTTTACTTTAGCAGAAAATTTATAATATTTATTTGGTTTAACTTTTACCATCTGACTCACTTCTGAATAAGAAGTCACAGTATTCTCTATAGACAAAGCATCATCTAAAACTTTGACTCTACAGTATTCATTTTCAGGACGTCCCCAATTAACTATTTCTCCTTTATCATCAATTTCGTTAAATGAACCATTTCTTATTAAGTTTTGTGCATAAGAGGTTATTGGCATACAAATATATATTACTAAACATAAAACTATAATTATACTTTTTTTCATAAAAATATTCTCCATTCTATTTGTTTTTGAAAAGAACAACATAACTCCCCTCCAACAGTGTCAAGAACCTTTTAAAATACCCAATTTTTTAACCATTTAAGCTTGTTTATATATCTACCTGTAACAATCATACCTGATAGTATTGGATAAAATCTAATAAAAATTATCATAACAATAACTAAATATATTGACAAACTCCATATCTTATATTTTTTTAGATTATAAAACATATATACTATCATTATTATTGCAAACGGCACTATTGAGAAAAAATGATATATAAAAGTTACTCTACTAACAAACATCCATGGTATATACTGACTACATACAGCGACTATAATAGGTACCATTTTCTTATCTTTTTTCTTTATCGAAACAATAATGGTATAGACAAATGCTACAATTGACAACCACCATATGGCTGGATTCCCTATAGCAACTATAACAGATTTTAGACCAAATGGAAGATTGTTATCTTCATAATACCATATAGGACATTTAATAATAGGCCATTCATACCATTTTGACCCAAATGGATGTGTAGCATCTAAAACACTTTTTGTATGGTATATATACATATGTTTTATGTAAGAAACTACTGTTTCAATTAATCCTGCCCCTTCTCCTTCACTTGGTAATATTGGAATATATGACATACAATATATTGTTATTGGCACTAAAACAAAGCATATACTTCCATAAATTAATATCTTTACCAAATCCTTCTTTATAATTTTTCCATCCTTTATTGTTTTATACTCTCTATATTTTGATAAAATAAATAATACGAAAAGTCCAACACTAGAATACATAGCAATCCATTTACTAGAAATCCCTAATCCAAACATTAAACCCGCTAATGCAAAACTTCTATAGTACACTTTTGGATTATCAAAGCTTTTGTTCATGTATACATCAAACATCCAATAATACATTAAAATAACAAAAAATGTTACATATACATCTATCGTCGCAATCCTCGTTTGGGTAAAATGCATACAATCACACATCATTAAAAATGCACAACTAAAAGCAAATATTCTTTGCTTGAATATTTTTAATCCAAATAAATACATGATAGGTACCATAAAAACTCCAAACATTGTACCTACTATCCTCCATCCAAATGGATTCATTCCAAATATTTTTATACCTAATGCTATTAATAATTTACCTAGTGGCGGATGCGTATTCTCATAATGCCTTATATTATGTATATGCTCATATGCAGTCCTTGCATGATATACTTCATCAAAATATGTACTATTTTTATAGGTTGATTTATAAGGCATCTTATCTTGTTCGTCAAATAAATATTTTGCATCTTCATTAGTGTATTCTACTAATTGTATCCCTTTTATGGGTGTCACACTTCTTAATTCATATATCGCTAACTCATTTATTTCTCCACCAATATCTAAAAATTCAAATTTTAAAGTATCTGTTGCAATTGTTTTAAATTGTATGTTCCTTAAACAAAAAACGTCATTAGGTTCCTTTTCTATTTTTAAAGTTTTACCATTCTTACTAATTTCAACAAAATCACCATTTTCGTCTTTATAACAAACTTTTAGTGTTATTTCTAATTCTCTATCAAATCCTAATCCCAAATAATAATTTATATTATTTATAATACATTTTTTAGGTAACTTTACTGTAAAACTCTCTCCTATGGCTTTTGGTGTATAGCCTCTTTGTGGCACCTCCCTAGTCCCTAGATTTACTATTGCTACCAAAAAATAAATAATTGTAAGCACTGCCATTATAATTATATCTTTCATCTTTAGTCTCATAAAATATGCCTCCACAAAGAAAAATATATAAACTACTTTTTATAAACATACTTTTTATAAAATATAAAATTCCAACTAACTGTTACAATTCCTGCTAAAAACTTCGATATATACGGCGATAATCCAACTTTATCTGAAAGCAAATACATAATACTACTTATGATTATCAAATTTATTATATATAAAAGACCATATCTCTTCAATTCTGCAAATATTGGACCTTTTGATTTAAATGAATATAATTTATTTAATGTAAAATTCAAACAAAACTCAATACTATATGCTATAGCATTTGAAATCAAATATACGTATGTATACTCATCAGTTCCAAATAATTTTTGCGCAATTCCAAAACCTATAGGAAATTTTTTGAATACTTTTTCTCTAAACAACCAAAACATAACCCATTCTGTAATCGTAGTAATAAAACCTGTTGTTGCATATCTTCTTAACTGATTAAATACAGGTGATGTCAAAATTTTTGATATAAGTTTATTCCTTTTTAGTGGAACTAAAATTCTTGAGAACTCCATTTTGTTCCCCCCTTCTAAACTTCTTCTGACAAAATAAATTGTATCATATCCTTTCTCAAAAAAAAAGACATGTCCTCCTATTTTTTCCAACAAAATACATATCCGTGCGTATCAGTCAATCAAGATTTTCGAGATCAATCTTGTGCGCCGAATGTGCGTGCTACGTAACGTAGCACAAAATACATATGCACATCCGTGTGCATTCATGCGGA
>JBGUYI010000054.1:0-2704 GCA_045118635.1 Acetivibrionales bacterium | reverse complement strand
CCCCCATTTCAAATGGTGGATATAGATATTATTCATTATTCGCTTTTACATCTAACCACTTTTGCTTTGTATAGTCACCAGGTTTTGTCCAATAAGGGATATCTTGACACGCTCTTTCAATATCATCCATTTCATCATCGCCTAATTCGTCATCAAATTTTCTAGATAAAATTTTTCTAATACTAGCTAACCTACTACATACATCACTATTATCTATAAATTTTGTTGTTTCTTTTTCATATAGTTCAGCATCTTTTTCATAAAAATAGCTTCCCATTTGATGCAATGATATTAAAATGTACTCAATTTCTTTTAAAATATTTATTAATTCATCTCCACTATAAGTTATTTCTTTATTTTTTTCTCTTATAATATTTTGCATTCTTAATTGTCCCATCTCCTTTAACTGTTAATTCCATTCTATGATAACGTGGATTTTCAATTTCTTCCAATGAACTCGTGTCCACATCAAATTCAACATAATTTCTTCCTTTTCCCTTTTTCAACTGATAAAAATCTTCTGCCTCTATTGAACTTAATGGCCTCTTTTTTTGCATATTCCATATAAACTCTATTATTATCTTGTGCATAAATTATTCCGCTCTCTTCAATGCCTTTCAACCCTTTAGAATTTGTATAATGACGTACACGTGTTGTATCAGTACCACTTTCACTACCTGTTCCACACTTCTTCGCATACCCACTTGGATCCACATTCTTCGCATGTATAATCTTTCCGGTATACGAAAAAATTTTCTCTAGTAATAGTTTATAAATAACAGGGAATTGTAAATCTTAAAGTATAACCCTAATTAAAAAGATAATAATTTTTCTCTTACTTCCATCAAAATAATTCCCAACATATTTTTCCCAGAACCATCCTTTCCACATCCCCAATAGTAATCATTGGTTGTTTTTTCAATAATGGTTTCCCTACCAGTAGATATCAGAATATCTTTAATATCTAGATTCTGTGTAAATTTTGCACATACAGCTTTTCGCATAATATTATCTTTTATTTGCTCCCAATCTTCTCTCAATGGCAAATCTCTATTTCTTCCCATCTCTGCTGCTTTCATTGGATTATCCAGTAAACGAATTATTTCTTCATATTCTGTTCCATAAAATTTCTGTGCTTGGAAATAATGTTCACTAGTCATCCACTTCTTTCCATCTAATTCAAAATTATAATGCGCAAAATTTGAAAAACAACCATATTTATCATTGATTCTAGAAAAATATATTGCCATACCTTTACCTCCTTAAACTCATTATCCACTTGTCAAAATATTTTAACTGTTGTTCAATCGTTGCATATTCTTCAATCGAACATGAAGCAAATATATCAACTAATGAATTCATTTTAGCATGTTCTCCGTAGAATAATGTATACGCTTTTCTTCCTGTTCCCATATCTAGTATCATTCCAGACGGATAAACATTTTCACAACACCCTTTGCACAACAATTTGATATCCATTTTTTCAAGTTCTCGTCTTAGCTCAATTAATGTCTCAAAATAATTATCTCCTTCTTTTTCTAACACTAATTCCGCTAAATAAAACTTAATTTCAACAGTATCTTGTTTTTCGGTTAATTCTATTAATGCATTTTTTTCTTGATTTTTTTCTTGATTTTTTTCTATACATAAAACATTATATATCTCTCTTTCCATTAATTTCCTCCAAAATTTGGGTTAGGAATAAAATCTCCTACAATTTCTCCACCTTGTTTTTTATATGCACCAACAATTTCAGACAATTTTATTCCACCTGGTATCGAAAATTCCATTTGTTCTGGAAAATATGCACCTGCTCTCTGATTTCTTCGACCATTCATGATATCGGTCAGTATACTGCAACTGAACTGCTGAGTAAAGTTCGCCGCAAACTTTAGTAACATTTTTACTACGTTCTTGATACACCTCCACAAGTTACCTTATTGTTTAATATTTCTAACTAAAGAAAATACTTTATAGTACCATTTCTTTCTCTTTTTAATTTCACGATAAAAATTTCCACTTGTAACTTTCAATTCAATATCCCCATATTGCTTTTTAAAAATTTTTATCTTTTCCGAATACATAGAGCAAACTGCTTCATATAAATCATTAGCACTCTCAACTTTAACCATCTGATTTAAAATAAAAATATTTAAAGGAACTACATCTTTCCAAAATCTATAAAAATCATAACATGTTTCTACTCCTCCTTTCAAATATGACAAGCATCCTCTCAATTCAAACCCTTGAAATTGCATCTTTTCTTTATACACCTTAATATCCACACATTGATCTAGTATATATTCATTGTTTTTACCGCTATTTATACAGAACTTTGCTAATTCATCTTCTATGTTACGTACATGCATCTCTGTATTACCACGTAATACCCAATATTCTTTATCTTTTATTATATTCACATTCACAGGTAATATCATTATATTATAGCTTTCCATCCCCATATGTTTTTCCTCTCTCCCTAATAATCTTTTGGAATCCAAGGGCGTTTCGTACAATTTCCAGTCTGCCCATGCTATCGTAAGTGTATTCCATGGCAGCTCCAAGGCTGTCCTCTACTTTGATCAGACAGTTTCTCTTATCATAAGTAAAGTTCAGGGTGAGCCACTGAGCCGGATAACTTCCCTTTTCTACTGCCTTTCCGCTTCTCTTTTCCTGTATCTTGTTTCCTGCCTTATCATAGGCA
>JBGUYI010000053.1:0-7609 GCA_045118635.1 Acetivibrionales bacterium | reverse complement strand
TTTACATTTTTTACCAAAATAGATAAAAAAAATATTGACATAAGAGCCAATATATTGTATTATACAGCCAAGGGGTTACAGCGATTTTATTGTAGAGGGCTTGTTTTTGTTTTCCCTTAAAGGGAGGAAAGTTTTATGAGTTTTTTTTCTAGAGATATGAGGAGTCTTAAGAGGATTTTTCGTAATAAAGATTTTTACTTTGTGATGACAGTATATCCTATAGGAGCGTTTCTATTTGTTTACGCATTACAAAAGGTTAGAGGCAACCAGATTTTCACAAAAGAAAAGCAAGAGATGTATTCAGTTATTTCAATTGTGTTGATGACACTTTTTGTTGTTTATACTATATATGAGATGATTGATAAGAAGCTTTTATATAAAAACCAGGGTGATAAGCTAAAATTGAAACAAGGAGAAAAGGGCTGGCGAAGATAAGAGAAAGGTTTGTAAGGTGGTGTATATATGTATTTTTATGTAGCTAAGACTTTTAAAGTTTTATCTGGAAGGCTTGTATTTGTACCATATTTTAGCGTAATTATTTGGAAAATTTACATGGAGTTGCAACCTAATATAGATAAATTAAGGGCTGGTATATTTCCAAGTGATAGTTCAAATTTTTATTTAATTGGCAATGGTTTATTTGAGGTTGTTTGTAATTTTGGACTTTTAGAGCGGACTAGAGAAGGGTATGAGAAATGGTATTATGTTTTTTGTGCAATTTCTTTTTTAGCTATTTTTATATTAGTGGATATGTTATATAGAAATTTTGTTAGTATTTTAACAACAAAAGAAGAGGAAGCACAAGAGATATCGGATGATGATGTTAGGGTTCCACCGTATCCTTTTGATGAAGATAAATTGCAATTGATAGTAGGGTTAAAGCATGAGAAATTAACACTAAAGAAAGTAAAAAATCCTGTATGGATCACTATTGATGATAGGGGATTATTTCAGAATGTATTAGTGACGGGTACAATAGGAACAGGGAAGACAGCGTCTGCCATGTATCCATTTGCAAAGCAGATATTATTTTATAAGAGTTATGATCCTGAGTTAAAGCCTGGTATTTTGTTTTTAGACGTAAAAGGTAACTTTTATCAGAAAGTAGAAGAGTTTGCAGAGTTAGCAAATAGAAAAGATGACTTAATAATGATAGAATTAGGTGGAGAGAATAAGTATAATCCATTACATAAACCAGAATTAAGGCCGTTAGTTTTGTCTAATAGAGTAAAAACAGTTTTAGGGTTGTTTTCACCAAGAGGTGCAACAGATGGGTATTGGCTTGATAAGGCAGAATTATTGATTGCTGAGTGTATAAAATTAATAAGGTTATATAACGATGGATATGTTACATTTGCTGAAATTAATAAACTTGTTAGTAATAAAAACTATTTAATGAATAAGATAAAAATTTTAAGTGAAGACCAAGATATAATGACAAAAGAAGAAATAGATTTATTTGATACAGCTAGGAATTATTTCGAGGGAGAATATGCGAATTTAGCAGAAAATACATTAACTACAATACAGTCAGTTGTAACACAAATGACTCAGCTTTTTTATACTGATCCTGAAATTAGGGATACTTTTGCAGCACCAATAGAGGAGTTAAATTTCCTAGGATTTAAGGATGTTATAGATAAGGGTAAGATAGTTATATTGAAAATGAATATTGCACAGTATAGGAATTTAGCAAAAACTATAGCGGCGTATATGAAGTTAGACTTTCAGACAGAAGTTATGTCAAGGTTAGTAAGAAAGGGTGCAAATAGAGAGAGACCTGTATTTATGGTTAGTGATGAGTATCAAGAGTTTGTTACTTCAACAGATGCCGAGTTTTACGCACAAAGTAGAGAACCTAAATGTTGCAGTATAGTAGCGACACAAAGTTATACCTCCTTGATAAATACTTTAAAGGATAGGGATATAGTGAGGACAGTTACTCAGAACCTAATTAATAAGATATGGTTAAGAACTGATGATCCATTTACAGTGGAGGAGGCACAAAAACAGTTAGGAAAAGAAGATAAAGAAAAAGTATCAAAATCTATTAGTGAAAACTCAGGTGATGTTACAAAAAGTAGATTACTTGGCAGGTTGGTATCTGATAAGTCTAGTATATCTGAAACATTGAATGTTAATGTAGTGTCTGAGTTTATATTTGAGGAACAAATTTTTACGCAAAAGCTAGATGTATTTACAGGGGTTTGCTTTTTAAGTAATGGAACAAAGATTGCGGAACCTACTATAGTTCACCTAGAGCCATATTTTGGTGACATTATAGAAAATGGCATATATAGCAAAAAGATGGCTAGGATAAATAAATATTTGCAAACAAAGAAACATGTAGATAATTTAATGAATATTGGAGAGAGAATGGGTTTTTTAAAAAAGAAGAAAGCAGTAAAAAGATATTATTCTAAGAATGATATAAAAGTAAAAAAGTAATTTACAAATATAGAAGGGAGTTGTATTAAATTGGCACGAGGATTAAAAGATAAGAAAGAATATAGTTTTAATAGTAGAAAGGTTGTAAAATATTTAGGGAAATTTCTTGTAACATTTTCGTATGTGATTATTGCAGTGGTATTTATGAGTAATTCAGCATTTGCAGATGTAAAGGATAGCAGTGGTTATAGTGATCTTTTTAGTGAGGCAGAAAGTATATTTGATTATGTAGTAAGTAAGTTTTTTGAGCTTTCAACAGGAGCAGTTATAATAGCAGTTGCAATAGGAGTATTTTTTAGGAAGTTTAGCATGGGAAAACAAGAACAAATAGAAAAAGGTAATAAGTTAATAAGAGATTCACTAATAGGGTATTTGATGTTAAATTCCATGCCTGTTATAGCTAGGACAATAAAAGGTTTTACTACTGGAACTATAGTAAAATAGTAAAAATAGAACAAAAAAGATCTTCTTGTTTTTTTACAGCAGGGGGATTTTTTTATCTAAAAATTTGACATATATTTCAATATATGCTAAAATATCTCATAATACAACTGGAAATGTTCTGTGTCTCTAAGCTTTTTTGATGTAGGCAGTGGTTACATAATTCAATTCAGTTAGAAATAAAGCTCCGACTGGATGTGCATATGTATTTTGTGCCATGTCATGTAGCACGCACATCAGATGAGCAAGAAGGGTTTAATGACATGGCAATAAAAATAGAATAAGAAGAGTGGTTGTTTATTTGAAAGTACCGAGTTTAATATTTTTAGTTTTTACTATATTGGGAATAATTTTAGGGGATGTAATATCAAATCATATAAAAAGTTTGATTGTTATGATGTGTATATATGTTGTCACATTATTATTTGATGATGATAAAAATATATTTTTATATTTTATTGCAGTTATATTTGGACTTTATGCGAGTTTTTTAACTATAAACATAAAAAATGATGTAAGCTTTTTAAAATATAGAGGTAAAAATGTAAAAATAGTAGCAAATGTAGTGTCTGATGTAATAAAAAAGAAAGATTTATATTGTTATGAGATACAAACAAACAAAATAAGATTTAGGGGACGTACTAAAAAGATTAATAAAAATTTGTTATTAAAAACTGATAAAGAATTATTAGATGTATTTGGAAAAGAGATATATTTAACAGGTGAGATAAAAATTCCAAAAGAGGATAGGAACTTTGGAGGTTTCAATTATAAAAGATATTTAGATAGTAAGAAAATAAGAGGCACAATATTTTGCAAAGGGAATGTTATAAAAATAGGTAAGAGTGCTAAAGTAAATAAATTATTAAAATTGGGGGTAGTGTTAAGGAAAAGTATAGTAAAAACAATAGATAGTTTATTAGATAAAAAAGAAGCAAGTTTGTTAAAATGTATATTAATAGGTGATACAAGTTGTTTAGAAGATGACTTATCAGTAGAATTTAGAGATTTAGGATTAGCACATATGTTAAGTGTTTCAGGGGCTAATATAGTGTATATGTTACTGATAATTAAATTTGTGCTTAAAAGACTTAAAGTAAAATACAAATTAATAAATCCAGTATTGATAATTATGTTAGCTATATATACTTTAATAGTAGGATTTACGCCATCCATAGTAAGGGCAGTAGTCATGGCAGTTTTAGCATTAGCGGGAGAACTTTTGTTTTATAATTCAAGACCCTTATCAAATTTATGTATAGCAGCAATTGTGGTATTACTAATGAATCCATTTTTGCTGTATAGTATAGGCTTTCAATTTAGCTTTATTGCGACACTTTTCATAATTTTGTTTACAGATAAATTGACAAAAATTTTAGAAAAGTTAGGCTTAGGCAGTATAGATGGCTTAGCCACTAGTATAGTAGTGTATTTGGGTATTTTGCCATTAGAAGTGTATCATTTTAACAAAATATCTGTTTGTTCAATATTAGTTAATATAATAGTATCACCACTTCATAGCTTGATAATTTTTTTAGGTATGATTTTGATTATGCTAGGAAGTATTAGTAGAATTTTGGTGAAACCAGTTGCTATATTATTAGAACTAATAATAAAATTTTTATTTATATTAAAAGACATTTTTGGAAAACTATCATATTTAAATATAAATGCAGTGTATGTAGGAATAACTGGTGTTGCGATTTATTATATTATTTTAGGATGTTTGTATTTTTATAAAAAGCATGATAGAGCTAGGATATTTTTTCAAAAATATAGAAATCTGTTTATTATTGGGACCACAGCTATAATCATAGTAAGTTTCATATATCCAAAGAAATTTGTAGTAAATTTTATGGATGTAGGACAAGGGGATTGTGCCATAATACAAACAATACATAATAAAAATATTTTGATAGATACAGGAGATGGTATTACCTTGTCTGATATTATAAGGAATAATGTTAACAAAATAGATACAATAATTGTGACACATGGTCATCAAGATCATATGGGAAAACTTTTAGATATATTAGATAATATAAAAGTTGATAAATTAATTGTGCCAGATACTAAATATATAGGAGATTTAGATAAAATAAAAATAAATAAGAATAAGACTAAGCTTTATAGATGTAAAAATAAAGACAGTATTTTAGTAGATAAATATACAAAAATAGAATTTTTGAATCCAAGTAAAAGTAGTAAATTAAAAGGAGAAAATGATAATTCATTAGTTTTGAGATTGAGACATAAGGATATAAATTTTTTATTTACAGGGGATATAAGTGATAATTGTGAGAAGGATATGATAGAGAATAATGTAGACTTAAGTGCAGATATTTTAAAAGTTGCACATCATGGTTCGCCATATTCAACTAGTGAGGAATTTTTGAATAAGGTAAATCCGAGATTAGCAGTTATTAGTGTTGGAGAAAATAATAAATTTAATCATCCATCAAGTGAGGTTTTGGATAGATTATATAAGAAGAATGTTAGAGTGTTAAGGACTGATGAAAATGGTCAGGTGCAAATTATAATAGATGGTGAAAAAGTGAAAATGAGGAAGAGGTTTTTGTAAAATTTTGTGTTGTGGAATATAACTAAAAAAGTTGTATAATAAGTGCATTTGTAGTACAATAGTATTACAAACATATTGAGGAGGTAGTACAATGGCAACATTACAAATTAGAATTGATGATGAAATAAAGAGGAAAGTGGATACACTATTTGCAGAATTAGGTCTCGACACACCAACAGCGGTACGTGTTTTTTTGGCTGCAGCTATAGATAACAATGGAATTCCATTTATAATACAAAAAAGAAGAATTCCAGACGAAGCACAGGAGGCCATTGAAGACACAAGGAATAGGAGGAATTTGAGTAAACCTTACAAAACAGCAAAAGAAGCAGTAGAGGCTATGTTAGAGGAAGAATAATACTAATTTTTACTATGGTGAAAAAGTGAAAATGAGGAGGCAGTTTTTGAAAAATTTTGTGTTGTGGAATGTCACCTAAAAAAGTTGTATAATAAGTGCATTTGTACTACAATAGTATTATTAAAAAAGACGATACAAGAATAGGCTTTTGAATAAGCATAATGTGATATATTATGATTTTAGAAGGAGGCAAGTAAATGGAAGAGACAAAAAATGTAGGGAGTTTTTTAAATAATGTAGAAGAGAAGAATCAATTTGTATTGGCATCACAAGAAAAATATTTTGTAGATAAAACAGGAATGATAGGCATATTGAATGATAGTGTAGGCAAATTGGAAAGATATATATGTATAACACGTCCAAGGCGTTTTGGAAAGAGTATTAATGCAGCGATGATCGCATCATATTATACAAAGAATTTGGACATGAGTGATGTGTTTGGTAAGCTTAATATTAGTAAATGTGATTCGTACGCAAAACACTTGAATAAGCATAATGTTATATATATGTCATTTAACACTGGAAATTTTAAATTTAAGTCGTATGAGGAGTATTTACACTATTTTGAAGAGGGATTAATAAAAAATATGCAAGAAATTTGTCCTGATGTAAATACCAATGCTATTATAAGTGATGTATTAGATGAAGTATATATAAAAACAGGTGAAGGTTTTATATTCGTAATAGACGAGTGGGATTATATATTCAATAATGAGATGTATAAGAAAGATGATAGAGATAACTTTTTGAGATTTTTAGAAAGTTTATTGAAAGATAAAGCGTATGTAGAATTAGCATATATGACAGGTATCTTACCAATTACAAAAAACTCTAGTGGGTCAAGTATCAATATGTTTGATGAATATAATGCTGTGAATGATGAAACTTATGGAGAGTATTTTGGTTTTACGCAAACTGAGGTAGAAAAATTATGTGCAAAACAAGATAAAGTAAAAATAGAAAAATTAAAAGAGTGGTATGATGGATATAGCACCTTTTATGGAGATGAGATATATAATCCTCGTTCTGTGGTGTATGCATTAAAGAGAGGAGTTTGTCAAAGTTATTGGACAAATACAGGCAAAATGAAAGAAGTATCAAACTACATAAATGCGAATATAGCAGGAGTAAAAGACGATATTTTGGCGATGATGTCGGGAGAAGAGATAAGTATTAGATTAGGTGGATTTGATGCGGAGTCGAAAGCATCATATAAAGAAAAATCAAAAGAAGAGGCAACAAGAGATTTAATATTATCAGGAATGACAGTATTAGGATTTTTAAGTTATTATTTACCCAAAGAGACTATTGAGTTTTATAAATCAATAGATGTTAAGCCTACAGGAAAAATACTAAAAATACCAAATAGAGAGTTAAGATTAGAGTTTGAGAATATAATAACAAGTGGAGATGTTGGAGGATTTGCGGAAATAATAACTGATTCAAAAAATATGTTACAGGCGACAATAGACAAAGATACAGAAAAAATGGAGAAAATATTAGAAAAAATCCACGATGAGCATTGTTCGTATCTAGATTATAATAAAGAAATTGCATTGTCATTTGTAGTTACAACAGCGTATCTATATGCAACTACGCAATATACAATAAAAAAAGAGGATGTATCATCAAGAGGAAGGGCGGATTTTGCATTTTACCCAAATAAGATAAATGACACAGCATTTATAATAGAGCTAAAGAAGGATAAAACGCCAGAGGAAGCAATAGAACAGATAAAGGATAGGAAGTATTTTGCTACATTCAAGAATTTTAAGGGAAAG
>JBGUYI010000052.1:0-41411 GCA_045118635.1 Acetivibrionales bacterium | reverse complement strand
AACTCCCACTTAATTGTAAATATGTACCCACCGCCTACGCTTTTTCAAGCTTAGAGGCGGGGGACATCTCTGTACTTACGTTATAATTCCATATGCTCTCTTAAAAATTGATACAAATACCTTATATTAGGAAGCTCGTACCATCTTTGTATTCTATAATCATTTGTATCTAAATTATATATTTTTTTAGCATCTAATATTGCTAACAAAAATGGCGAATGTGTAGCTATTATAAACTGCACATCTAAATATCTTGCCATTTCATTTAACTTTTGCGCAAGCTCTACCTGATTTTGTGGTGATAATGATACTTCCGGTTCATCTAAAAGGTATAATCCACCAGGCTCTATTGTTTCTTCTAAAATTTTTATAGTAGTTTCACCATTTGAAAATTTCTCTCGTGCAAATTTAACCCTTGCAATTTGCTTTTTTCCATGTTTTGTCTGCCAAAATTTTTTAGAATAGCTATATCCCTCTTCTTTTGCTAAATTAACCTTCATACTTTTCTTTAATATATCATCTTGTTGTACTTTTTTTACCTCATATAATATATCTTCACTTTTTATATATCTGCTATTTTGAGGAATTTTATATATTTCCTTTCCATTTTCATCCTCTCCTAGGCTATATTGACACTTTGACACATACATCCCAAAATAATCAAATTTCCCTTCAACTCTCTCTTTTCCTTTTAATTTTAATTTATTTGCTATAATATTTAATATTGTCGACTTCCCTGAACCATTGTTACCATACAAAACTGTTATATTATCAAACACAAATACATTATCCCTTAATACATTAAAAGGATATATATTACCCTTTTTTACGCATTCTAACTTAAATGTCTTTAGGTAAATCATTTTACTGCTCCTTTTCTTACCTCATATATTTTAACACCCTAATCTTGTTATTTCTTTCAAATATATCCTAAAAAATATCGTACTTCTCAAAAAATCATTTTTTTGTTTTTAAGAAGTACTTTAGCATCACCACTTCCCTACAAGAAGCCTATGCTTAAATATCGTAGCTATGGTTTTAATTATGTCACTTTCTAATAATCCTTTATATGAATTGTTTAATATTATTTTCTTTGGTGAAATAGTTATTAATGCTCCCAATAAAATATCTTCATTTGAAAATTTATTGTCTAAAAGATCCTCTTTCATTTCTTCTAAATACAAATGGCTTACATCTTTTTTAAATTTATCACATATATCAAATTTTCCATTTTTGTGTAGTGTTAAATAAATGACATCTATTTTAGGTTCTTGAACTTCAACAAAATATTTCAAAAGATCTATAAATTCCTTATACTCCTTTTCTTTTTCGTAGATATCTGCTGCTTTTTCTATTATATATTCTAAATCTTTTAAATAATTCTTTAATCTAAAATTTATGAAACCTTCTAATATTATATTTTCATTAATTTCAAGATATTTCATTAATTGTTCACATACAAAAAGTTTTCTCCTTATAACAATTACCCTATCTACAACATCATTATCTTCATATATAAGATTCATTGTTATTTGACCAACCCTATCTCTTTCCATTTTATTAAAACATTTATATTTGTCATTTATTATTTTATCTATTAGGTAATTTTCATATAAATTTATTATACAATTTGTCAAAAGTTCCGTTATAATAGTTACAAATTTTTCATATTCACATTTATCTGTATAATATATTATCTTGTTATCTATCTCTTTTTTCTTTATATCTTTCGAATATTCTTTATACTTTTCATCTAAAAATTCTTTTACTTTTGTATATGAATTATCGCTAATTTCAACGGTAATAGTTGTCATTTTTTCACTCCTTTCTCAATTGTTATTTGTTTACCATAAAATAAACACCAACAATTACTAGTACAGCCAATTCTGATACACAATATATGCAATCATGTTCTCTCTTGTGATTTTGTTTAATTTCTATAAATACTTTTAAAAAATTTAATATTATCTTCTCTGTTTCATCAATATATTATTGTGCACAGAATTCTTATAAATCTACAACTTTTATACTTAAATCCGTGCACATTTAAATTCTTTACCGAATTTTTATCTCTTCTAATTTTTCACTTTACGTTTTAATCTAAAATATCTTTCCTGATTATCTTCAAAGCTTCTTTTAATTGTATATCTTTATCTTCTAAACCTCGAAATACTAAATTATCCTCATTCTTTGACACTTCTACCTTGTAATCTGGTTCCAATCCTTTTTCTTGTACACATTCGCCAGATGGTGTAAAATACTTGGCGGTAGTCAATTTTAAGCCTGAACCATCTTTAAAATTTACTACCACTTGAACTAAACCTTTTCCATAAGTTTTTTCACCTAAAAGCCATGCTTTATTATTATCTCTTAACGCTCCAGATAAAACTTCTGAAGCACTTGCACTATTTCCGTTAACTAAAATTCCTATTGGTAAATCAAAGCCTTCACCTTTTGCATATTCTTCAGTTCTTTTTTTATTTCTATCCTCTGTATATACTATCAAATCATCTTTTGACAATAAAAAGCTTGCTATATTAACAACTTCTTTATAATCACCACCAGGATTATCCCTTAAATCTATCAACAATCCTCTTATATTTTTTTCTGTTAATTTATCTAAATGCTCTTTAAACTTCTTACTCACATCATTATCAAACATTTTCAATTTTATATAACCTATATCATTGTCAAATATTTTACTCTCTACATTTACTAATTTTATATTATCTGCTTTTAATGTAAAACTTATTCTTTCATTCGTGCTAGGTCTCAAAACTTTTATATCTATTTCTTTATCTTTGTCTTTCATTAAATTTAAATATTCTTGTTCATCTTTTATTTTAGTAATGTCTTTTCCATTTATATTTAATATCTTATCTCCAATTTGTATTCCCGCTTTTTTAGCAGGTGAATTATCAAATACATCTACTATATTTATTAAATTATCATCACCTAATTTTATTGAAATGCCTATTCCTTTGTAATTACCCTCTGTCTTTTGTTTTAAATCTTCCATTTCCTCTTTTTTAAGATACACAGTATATGGATCATCCATCAATTTTGTCATGCCTTCTATACAACTTTCAACTAATTTTTCTTTATTTATCTCTTTATAATAACAATTTGTCATAATACTTTTAAATAAATTTAACTTTTGTATATCTCTTATTTTTAAACCATCTTGACTAAAATTTAATGAATGTAAAAATATATACATTAAATATATATTCAATACACATGATACTATAAGACATACAATAATCGTTCTTCTACTTTTTGTTCCTCTTCCAATATTGTCTATATTTTTATTATCTTTTTCTAATTCAATTTTATTTTCATCTTCCACTTTTATTTCTCCCTTATATTTTTTAATACTTATATTATATGATATTTATCAATTCTATATTAAAAAAGTAGCAAAATATTGCTACTTTTTACATACTTGTATAATTTAACGGATTTACAACTGTACCATTTTTTCTTACTTCAAAATGAAGATGTGGACCTGTTGAATAACCTGTACTTCCGACCTTAGCAATTACTTCACCCATTTTTACATTTTGTCCAACCTTTGCTATGAGTTTACTACAATGTGCATATACAGATGTTATTCCTCCTCCGTGATCTATTATTATAACATTTCCATATCCACCTTGCCAACCTGCTATTATAACTTTACCATTTTTAGCTGCAAGTATCGAACTTCCCATTTTAGCGCCTATATCTATTCCATGATGAGTCTTCTTTGTCTTGAATATAGGATGAATTCTAGTACCAAATGGAGATGTTATACGCTTTGAACTAGGCAATGGCCAAAGCATCTTACCTGCCTGACATTTTACTGAACTTCCCTGTAACTCCCTTATCTTTTTTGACAACTCACTTGACTGTTTTATTAATTCGTCTTCTTGCCTTTCTAGTCTATCTAATTTCTTTTTTAAAAGTTCCATGCTATCATTTACTTTTGCCCTAGACGTCTTAATTCTTTCCATATTTCTTTTTGTTTCACTCGCCTTTTTGGCTGTACTATCTCGTTCTATTTCTTTTTGTCTCTTTTTGAATTCAATATCTAATCTGTCATTATTTATACTTTCTAAAAGTTCTTTGTCTGCTTTAGAAATTTTAGCTATTATTTTAAACTTACCCATAAGATCTGCAAAACTTTTAGACTCAGCCACGGCTCTCACATAAGACATATTAGAATTTTTATAAATAGCCCTTATCCTAACTTGCAATTTCTTTTCTTGCTCTTCGCATCTAGCTTTCGCCTCACTTATAGCCTTATTCAATAATTCCTCTTCTCTTTTTATGGAATTTATGGCTGACATAAGATCTTCATATTCTTTTTTTTCTTCCTTTTCTTCTTTCTTTAATTTATTACTCCGTCTTTTTGCGTCTTCTAATTTTCTCTTTTCTACTTTCTTTTGTTGTTTTACTTCTTTTATTTTTTTATCTATCGTGTTCCCTTGTTTTTTTAATTCTTCACCATTTTTAGCTGCTAATGCTATTTCTGCTTTGCCAACAACCAATCCACTAAATAAAATAGCACAAGCTAAAACTACACTCAGCTTTTTAATTCTCACGTACACCATTCCTCCTCTTTATCTCATTTAACTATATTCTCTTAAATATTTCTGAACTGAGAATATTCCTCCTATGGCTCCTAATACACTTCCTAACAATATGTATAGCAGCAAACTCTCGTTTATTATATCTTTTAGTAATACTACCCCTAAATCAGGTAAACTATTCATAATTCTAGAAGTCAATATAATATACCCATGTCCAACTATAAAAAACGCTAGAACAGCTCCTATAATACCAATCACAACACCCTCTATAATAAATGGTCCTCTAACAAATATATCGGATGCTCCTACATACTTCATTATACTTATTTCCCTTCTTCTTGCATTAACGGTAAGTTTTATAGTATTAACTATTATCCCTAATGAAATAACAAAAAATACTAAAACAAATATTCCACCAAAAAAATTAACTATATGTATAACAGTATCTACCGTATCTATTTCCTTTTGGAACCATTTTATTTCTTCAATACCATCAATACTTTTTAAACCCTCAACAATTGCTTGACTATCCTCACCACTAAAAACATTTACTTTAAATGATATCGGTAAAAAATCTGGACTCATACCATCTAAAATATTTTTATCATCCCCTAAAATATCCTGTGCCTTTTTAAAGGCTTCCTCTTTTTCTATTTTTCTGTAACTAACAACACCCTTTATTTTGGATATTTGTTTCTCAATTTCATCTATTTTTTCATTATCTAAATTTTCATTACAAAAAGCCTCTATTACAGGTATTTTCTTCAAATCATTACTGGCCTCTTTTATATTTACGAATGTTGCTAAAAATATTCCAAAAACAACTACCGTAGCAACAACAATGGCTATAGAAGCTAGTGTCATAATTTTATCTTTGTACAAATTCTCTAATCCATCTCTTACAATACGCCTTAATGTACTAATTTTCATTGCTGTAAATTCCTTTCTCATCATCTCTTACAACTACACCTTTGTCTATTTCTATAACCCTCTTTTGCATCTCATTTACTATATCCTTATCATGTGTAACAATCAAAACCGTCGTACCTTGTTCATTTATTTTTTCAAACAACTTTACTATTTCTATTGAATTTTCTGGATCTAAATTACCAGTAGGTTCATCTGCAATTATCAAATCTGGCCTGTTTATTATAGCTCTAGCTATAGCTACTCTCTGTTGTTCTCCCCCAGATAATTCATCTGGATACCTGTCCATTTTATCACTTAATCCAACTAATGACAATACCATAGGTACATCTTTTTTTATCCTTCTGTCTGTTTTCTCTACTACCTCCATAGCATACGCAACATTTTCATAAACTGTCTTATTAGGTAATAATCTAAAATCTTGAAAGACTACACCAAGACTCCTTCTAACCTTTAAAATCTCCTTTTTCCCTAAATCTGACAACTTCAAATCCTTGAAAAATATATTTCCACTAGTTATAGACTCTTCTTTTAAAATTAACTTAAGTAGCGTAGACTTTCCTGATCCACTTGCTCCAATTATAAAAACAAATTCTTTATCATCAATTTCTAAATTAATACCATTTAGTGCAGGCGTTCCATTATCATATCTCTTGTAAACATTCTCAAAACTTAGCATATTCAAACCCACCTCAATTTCTCTCTACTATCAATCTATTCCTTCGCTTTCATCAAGATAATTTTTAACTAACATTGCAACTTTAAAAATAATTGCATCATCAAATGTTCTTAAATCTAATCCCGTCAATCTCTGAATTTTATCCAACCTGTACACCAATGTATTCCTATGTATAAATAGCCTTCTCGCTGTTTCACTAACATTTAAATTTCTTTCAAAAAATTTCTGAATCGTGATAACCATCTCACTGTCTAAAGCTTCAATTACACCATCTTTAAATATTTCTTTCAAAAAAAGTTTGCACAAAGTAACTGGTAATTGATATATAAGTCTTCCTATTCCTAATCTATCATAACTAAGAACCCTATTTTCATCTTGGAATATTTTTCCTACTGTTATTGCCATCTCAGCTTCTTTATATGCCTTATTTAAATCTTTAACACTATGCACAACAGTGCTTATCCCTATCCTGACATTTTCCATAATCTCAGAATTTATAGTATTCACTATATACGTTCCTGTGTTATTTACATCTTCTTTATCTTCTTCAAACTCAACCTCCCTAACAACTGCAATGTTCTCATCGTCTATAACAACAACAAACTCTTTTGATTCTTCTGGAAATAAATTACATATAATATTATATACTTGATAATCCCTTTGTTTGCATGTGTTTATTAAAAAAACTTGCCTTTGCTTCTCATTTTCAATACCTAAGTCCTGCGCCATTACTCCAATATCTCCTACCAAGACATTGTCTGTTATAACCTTTCTTATGAAATTAACTCTACTATATTTTTCATCGTAATTAATTTTAGCACCCTTTATACTTATAGAAATTAACTTGAGCATCCTTTCTGCATATTTGGCATTGCTAACTATATATACAATAAGCTCGAGTCTGTTCCTTATATAAATTTTCTCATATAAGATACCATCTTTTTTTACAAATAACCCTCCCTTGAGTTTGCTTATTTCCAAATATATATCGTAAGCATCTTTGCCCTCTTCTTCTTTGTTGGATGCTGCAATTACAACTCCCCTAGAATCAATTACACCGAAATCACAACCGACGGCATCCCTAAGTTGACCAATTAATCCTCGAAACAATTTAGACGACATTTTTTCACCTCGTTTGGTAGTAAAATTAATTTCTCGACATCTATTATACATCATATTTTATTTTTTTGCCACCAAAATTTCTAATATTATGATTTGGTCCCCCTATCCTTTTAATATTCAGGGTAACTGCAATACTTAAACTAAAATTGATACCTCCTATATGAAACAAAATGCTTGCCCTTTTGTCTAGAGAGCAAGCTTTATCAACACTTATCTATCAATTCATTATAACTTTTTCAGTGTCTTTATCAAACAAATGTATTCTATTTGTATCAAATGCCACATTTATAACATCATTTGGTTTTACCTTTGTTCTAGGATTTACACGAGCTATTATTTCAACACCATCTAAATCTAAATACAAATTTGTTTCTGCACCCAACATCTCGGTTATTTCAACTTTTGCTTGCACTACACTATTAACCATGTTGCTTACATAAATAGCTTCATCGTGTATGTTTTCTGGACGTATACCAACAATAACTTGTTTCCCCAAATAACTATCACTTAAATTTTTAGTTTTACCTTCTGGCAACTCTATTTTACTTTTTCCAAATTCAAGATAATATTTATCTCCTTCATTTTTTAGCTTAGCCTCTATAAAATTCATTTGTGGGCTACCTATAAAACCTGCCACAAACATATTAACTGGCTTTTCATATAATTCTTGTGGGGATGCAACTTGCTGTATTATACCATCTTTCATAACAACTATCTTCGTTCCCATTGTTAATGCTTCTGTTTGGTCATGCGTTACATATACAAAAGTTGTTTGCAATTTTTGATGCAACTTACTTATTGTAGCTCTCATTTGCACTCTTAACTTTGCATCCAAATTAGATAATGGCTCATCCATTAAAAATACTTTTGGTTCCCTAACTATCGCTCTTCCCAAAGCTACCCTCTGCCTTTGTCCTCCAGACAATGCTTTTGGCTTTCTATCCAACAAATGTTCTATATCTAAACTCTTTGCTGCTTCATGAACTTTCTTTGCTATAATATCCTTCGGAACTCTTCTTAATTTTAACCCAAACGCCATATTTTCGAAAACTGTCATATGTGGATATAACGCATAATTTTGAAAAACCATTGCTATATTTCTATCTTTTGGTGCAACATCATTAACCAATTCTCCATCTATATATAATTCTCCCGATGTTATTTCCTCTAGCCCTGCTATCATTCTCAATGTTGTAGATTTCCCGCACCCAGAAGGACCAACAAGTATAACAAATTCCTTATCCTCTATTTCGAGATTTACATTTTTTACTGCATCAACATTTCCTGAATATCTTTTACCTATGTTTCTTAAGCTTAATCCTGCCATTGTAATCCTCCTAGTCTTCCTTTTCTTCTTTTTGATACGTCTATTGAAATATATCACTTTATAAGAAAATTTACCATCTTATTTTTTACTAAAAAGTCATATGGTATTTTGTACATTTTTACACTAAATTTACATATTGTCTAACAAAATCCATACTGGAGCTGGTCCCTATTCTGCTTGCTCCTGCCTTTATTAATTCTTCTAACGTATCGATATCCCTTATTCCACCTGATGCTTTTATTCCCATGCTATCACCAACAACATCCTTAATAAGTTTTACATCAACCACCTTTGCTCCACCTGTACCAAATCCTGTTGACGTTTTTACAAAATGCGCACCACATTCTTTTGCTATTTTACAAACAGCTCTCTTTTCTTGTTCATTTAAAAAACAAGTCTCTATTATAACTTTAACAACTTTATTTTTAGCCTCTTTAACTACACCTAATATATCTTTTCTCACTAAATCAAAATTGCCCTCTTTTAAAGCTCCTATGTTTATTACCATATCTACTTCATCTGCACCATCTTGTATTGCAAGTTTTGTTTCATATGCTTTTACTTCTGGCACATTTGCTCCTAAAGGAAAACCTATAACTGTACAAACCTTAACGCCTGTTCCTTTTAATTTTTGAGAAACAAACTTCACATGACATGGATTTACACACACTGAATAAAATCCATATTCTATAGCTTGTTCACAATATGTAGATACCGTATTAGTATCTACATATTGCTTTAGTATAGTATGATCTATAAACTTAGCCAATTCTTGGTTTTTCATAATTATCTTTCTCCCTTTTCATAAGGTATTCCATTCGCTTTTGGTCCAATTGATTTTGTTCCTGCTACTGCTAATACAATTATTGTTATAACATATGGCAAAACTCCTATAAATTGAGATGGTATCCCAAATATCGGTGCGCCCTTTAAAATTAAAGACAATTTTTCAAAATAACCAAATAAAACTGCTGCAACACATGCTCCTATTGGATGCCATCCCCCAGCTATCATAGCGGCTAATGCTATAAATCCTCTACCAGCACTCATATCCTGTGAAAATACTTCTGAAACTCCAATAGATAAATGTGCCCCTGCTATCCCTGCTAATACTCCACTTATAACAACAGCTATATATCTCATGTTATAAACATCCACACCTACAGTATCCGCCGCTGCTGGATGCTCTCCAACTGTCCTTAGTCTTAATCCAAACGGAGTTTTATATAAAATTATCCATGCTATAACTACCATTGCATACGCTATATATATTGTTGGTGAAGATCCACCCCACTCTGGTAGTTGGGTTACTGCCTTTGATGTACCTTTTGTATTAAATATTACACTAAGCAAATATACTGTGCCTCCACTTGCAAGTAAATTTAATGCTGTACCACTAATAACTTGATTGGCTTTCATATCAACACTAAGCATAGCATGAATATATGCAAGCAAACCACCTATTATTGCTGCTACAAGAAGCCCTATCCATGCACTACCTGTCATATACGAACCCACAACCGCCGCAAATGCTCCAAACAACATTATTCCTTCTAATGCTATATTTGTAACACCAGCTCTTTCTGAAAAACAACCTGCTAATGCTGCTAAAACAAGAGGTGTAGCTATCCTAAATACAGCTTCTAAAATTTCTACTGAAAAAAATCTATCCATATTAAGCTCTTACCTCCTTTTTTTCACTATCCACCTTACAACTTTTTTTATTAACTAATATATGCTTTATAAACTTGCTTCCAGCTACAAAAAATATAGTTATTGCCTGTATAACTGTAGCAATCTCTGGTAAAACATCAGCATGCAAATGCATCATAAGTCCACCAGATTTTAGTGCTCCAAATAATATACCCGAAAAAATTATTCCTATTGGATTGTTATTTGCCAAAAGTGCTACTGCCATTCCTTCAAAACCTAGTCCTACTGATATATCATTCATTAAATGATGATACTGACCCATAACTCTATCTGCTCCCGCAAGTCCTGCTAAACCTCCACTTATTAACATAACCAATATAATATTTTTATTTATTTTTATTCCACCATTCTCAGCTGCTAATGGAGAATTCCCAACTGCTTTTAGTTCATATCCCAAAATAGTCTTTTTAATAAGTATGTATATTAAAATGCTAACTATTATTGCTATTATAAAACCTATACTTATACGAGAACCATTAAATGCAGTCTTAAACACATCAGAAAATCTTAAAAATTTTGCACTGTCTAATATATCTGGAGTTTGTGAAGTGCCACTAGCACTTAACTCTTGCACTACAAAACTAATTACTGCTACTGCAATATAGTTCATCATTATTGTTACTAGAACTTCATGTACACCTCTAAAGGCTTTAAGCACACCAGGAAGTAATCCCCACAATGCGCCAGCTAATATTCCACCAAATAACGTAACTATAATATGTAGCACGCTTGGTAAACATGTAACATAATGACCTATAAGCGCTGATGCCATGGCACCTATTAACAACTGACCTTCAACACCTATATTAAACAATCCACACTTAAATGCTATTGCAACACCCAACCCTGTTAATATCAATGGTGTTGCTGCATTTAATGTTTGTCCCCACTTATTTAAATCCCCAAAAGCACCCATAAATAATGCTTTATATGCATCTATTGGATTTTTGCCAGATGCTAATATAATAAACATCCCTACCACAAGAGACAATATAACTGCTATAACTGGAAAAAAACAATCAATTATCTTATTTAAATCCACACTTTTACCATTTTCCTTGCCCATTTCTAATTTTCCCCCTCTATATCAGAGCTTTCTTTTTTTATTCCTGCCATCAACAACCCTAATTCATTCTCAGTTGCATCTTTGGCATCTAAAATCTTTACTATCTTTCCTTCATATATTACCGCAATTCTATCACTCAATGCCATAACCTCTTCAAGATCAGCAGAAATTAATAGCACAGCCTTATTCTTATTTCTATGCTCTACTATTTTCTTATGTATAAACTCTATAGCTCCAATATCTACTCCTCTTGTTGGTTGAGATGCTATCAATAGTTCAGGATTTAATTCAAATTCACGAGCTATAATAACTTTTTGTTGGTTACCTCCTGATAAAGCCCTTACTTTTACATCTTTACTAGCTGGTCTTATATCATATTCTTTTATACAATTCTCAGCATTATCATCTATAGCTTTCTTGTTTAGAAAACCACATTTATTAAATGGTTTCTTGTAATGATACCCCATTATAAGATTTTCTGCAATTGTATTTTTTAGAATCAAACCTCTCTGATGTCTATCTTCAGGAATATTTGCTATTTTTCTTTCTTTTATTTTCCTTGGTGATAATTTTGTTATATCCTCATTATTTACTTTTACTACACCCGATTTTACTTTTCTAAGACCTGTTAAAACTTCTAATAATTCTGTTTGTCCATTACCATCAACACCAGCTATTCCTAGTATCTCTCCCTCTTTAATACTTAAATTTATACCTTTTAATCCTTCTACTTTTTCATTAATTTTACTTAACGCATGCAAATCTATTATTTCTAGTACAGTCTTACCTTTTTTTATATCTGGCTTGTCCACTTCTAATGAAATCTCTCTTCCTACCATCATAGTTGCCAATTCATGCTCATTCGTATCCTTTGTTATTACAGTTCCTATCATTTTTCCTCTTCTCATGACAGATACTCTATCTGAAATTTCCATAACTTCTTTTAATTTATGTGTAATTATTATTATTGTCTTCCCCTGAGATTTTAATAATTTCAATATACTAAAAAATTCCTCTACCTCTTGTGGCGTCAATACAGCTGTTGGTTCATCTAATATTAAAATTTCTGCACCTCTATATAAAGTCTTTATTATTTCAACTCTTTGCTGTTGCCCCACTGAAATAGACGAAATCTTTGCATTTGGATCCACTTTTAATCCATATATTTCAGATATCTTTTTAACTTTTGATACTGCACTCTTTTTATCTATAAACATAATTTTTTTAGGTTCTTTACCTAATATAATGTTTTCAGCTACTGTAAAAGGTTCTACTAACATAAAATGCTGAAAAACCATCCCAATTCCATTTTTTATCGCTATGCTTGGATTATCAATATTCACTTTTTTTCCTTTTATGTACACTTCTCCTTCATCTGCTGGATACAAACCATACAATATGCTCATTAGTGTTGTTTTTCCTGCTCCATTTTCTCCTACCAGTGCATGAATTTCGCCTTTTAAAACTTCAAAATCCACACCACTATTAGCAAAATTGCCATAAAACGTTTTTGTTATATTCTTCATGCTTAAAATTGGATCCATTTTCTTTACTCCCCCAAAATACTTTTAACCATTTTTTATATTTTAATCTAACACATGTCATCCATTTATATTATTGATTAATATGTCTTTCTACTCGTGTTTCCCTTCAATTTTCCAATTGGGAACCACAATTTTACCTGATATAATATCCTCTTTTACTTTTTCTATCTTTCTTTTAATTTCAACTGGTATTGAATCTTTAAGTGCCTTTATTTTCTCTTCATCTTCTTTAGATACACCTTCTGTTTCTTCTATTGTTAAATTATATAAATCTGTTAGTCCTACTCCTCCATCAGCAAGACCAAATGTTTTTGTTATACCACCTTCAAATTTCTTATCTACTACATCCTCACAAACTTCATATACAGCAACATCTACGCACTTTAACATACTAGCTAAAATTACTCCTGGCTTCACATAATTTTGATTAGAATCCACTCCTATAGCCTTTATCCCTTTTGAAGCAGCTGCATCAAATACACCTTGTCCTGTTGCACCAGCGGCATGATACACTACATCTACTCCTCTTGAAATAAAATCAAGTGTCAACTCTCTTCCTTTATCTAGGTCAGTAAATCCAGACGGATTTGACGCAACATACCCTGTATAAACCTCTGTCCCTTTAACTGATTTTGCTCCTGCTGTAAATCCACCTTCAAATCCTTGAATTACTGGAGACTCCATGCCACCTATAAATCCAACTTTTTTTGTTTTTGACATTTCCGCAGCCAAAACACCTGCTAAATATGAACCTTCATTATCCTTAAACACTAGTCCTACATTATTTGGAACCTCTCCATCAGGATATGATGCATCCACAAGCGCAAACTTTACATTTGGATATTTTATAGCAGTTTCTTTTAAAACATCCACAATTGAAAAACCCACACCTATTACCAAATCAAAATCTTGTTGCGCTAAAAATGCTAAAGCGTCTATATTTTCGGAATTCTCTTTTAGCTCGATATCTTTATAGGTTATTCCAAGTTCTCTCTTAGCTCTTTCTAATCCTTCTATGGCAGAATCATTGAAACTTTTATCTCCCTTTCCTTTCCCTGACAAAACTATACCTACTTTAATTCCTTTTCCTCTCAAATTCTTTCCAGTTACTACATCCTCTGGGTTAACATCATCATTTATTACATTAAATAATAAAATTAACCCTATACATATTCCTAGCCCCCCCAAAATTCTCAGATTTCTCCTGCTCTTAAAAAATAATCGCATTTTGTTGATAAAACCACCATCGTTAAAGTTTGAACTCACCTTTACTTCATCCTCCTTTTAAAACGCATTACTTGTTCCTCTATTACTATATCAGCATCCACTAATTATTTCAAGAAATTTTAAGTTTATTTTACATTTTTTTTACAATATTTTTACGTTATTTACCCCCATTTGCCGTAAAGCCCCTATCTTTAGATATGGGGATATAAGGCAACAAATTAGTTCTTGTTAATTCTATATCCGCATGATAAAATGCATATACAGACAGAAACAAGTCTATAAAATCATTGTACTTAATTGTACGGACAAGAACAAGTCCTAAAAACGCTACAGTGTAGAAGTCGTCTGCACTATAAATACTAACATAATATTGAGGTCCTTTGACAATTGTATATATGAGGTTGCATAATAAAGGATTATGCGTAAAATATACACCGACTAGCAAGAGCCTAGGATGTATGGTAACAGTACATCTGCCTACGAGACTATATGTCCTGTCGTAGGAAGGGTGATGGCACACCCACACCACACAGTACGGGCTACCAGAAATGGACTGCCCAGTCAACTTAAGTGACAAGCTAGTGTGAATCCCCTGATTTTAAGCATGGGGAACTGTCAAGTTATTTACTCTACTTAAATCAAATATGCAAGTTTTTTATACTTTATAATATCCAGCGCTACAATAATTGATATTATAGTTGGAATACTTTTTATTTCTTTTGTTTTAATATCATACACTTTTAACATATTTATAACCTTTTTCTCCACAGATGCAAAAACTTCTCCTCCCTTTTTTATATTAAACATATTCTCCAAAACATCCCCTTCTATAAAATATTCCTCCCCTTCTTCTATAACACTAAATTTTTTCTTTATTGAACCTGTATGCTTTTTTACATTTATAACCCTACCACTCTTAAAAAATATTCTATAATTAGGAAAAACACTTAACATTTTTCTTTTTATCTCACAAATATAATTATCTGTTAAATCCATTACTACATAAGTATTAAACATAGACATCAATCTTTTTTCTACTCTCAAAATATTATTTCCATTAGAATCCATTACACTATATCTATTCACTAATTTAAATAAATTCTTTTTTAGTATTATCTCCATTTTTCTCCTTCTCCCTTTTTGCCAATATTTGTTAAAAAAGACGTTCAAAATCAGTTCTATGGTTTACAAATACCACATGGACTATATCCTTGCTGAATAGCTTGTTCTCTAGTACACTTTAGCTGTTTTTTATTCTTTTCTTTCATATTTCCAACTGCTTGACAAAATGGATAATGAAACTTCTTTGTGTTCTTGTTTGCTATATATGATATTTCTTTTGGCTCATTTTTCTGTTTCTCTTCCTTTTTTTCTTTTTCTATAGCTTTACTATCACCATTTGAATGATCAATACTTATACCCGGTTGTTCATTATAGCAAAACACATTAAAACATATACCTTTGCCATTATCTTCTACAGAAAACGCTTCCATTAATACACCGGTTGCCAAAAGATTCTTCTCTTCAAAAATAGGTGTTACACGGTACAAAACATGATTGTTTGTTCTTTTTACATAATCCGCCACTTTAATCTCAAACTGATTCATACCATCAACATTCATATATCTAGTTCCCGTAATTAGATTTTTTTCATTTGCATTTTCTCCTGAAAGCATAAAAGCTATAAGATGACAACGATTATACAAATATTTCCCATCTACATTATCATATTTTACAGTATGCCATCCTGAAGGTTTAATCATTCCAATACTTCCACGCTCTTTAGTTGGCATAATATCCACTCCGACATTACAAAACGCAACTCCACAACGTCCTAACGAATCAAGCGAACTATATTTTTCGAAAGACTCAGTTGTCATGTCATTTTGTTCAAAATACGGCATATTATTATTTACAATAACATATGGTTTATTGGAATACTTAGGAACACTCTTTAAATCAAATTTTTTAGTTGTTTTTACGCTTGCTATATTATACTCTAACTTATCTGTTTTCCCCTTTGTAACTTCATTTTTTTTAATATCCGCATAAGGCGACGTATTATTATTACAACCTGTAAAAATCATCAAGAACGAGAACATAAACGCTATCAACCAAAATTTTTTTCTCATAATTCTTTATCTCCTTTGTTGATTTGTTAAACTTTTCTTCTATTATACCATAATCCAATACATAACATTTTTGGTATTTTTGCAAAAAGTGAGTCATAAATTACGTGTTCTTACAATATCATTATATAAATAATTTATCATGTGAGAGTTATTAAAATGTCTAAACAATCTTTTTTAAATGGAGCTTTAATATTGATGGTTGCTGGATTTATAGTAAAAATTCTAGGCTTCTTTTACAGAATATATCTTTCTAATTTGTTAGGCTCACAAGGTATGGGCATATTGCAATTAATAACTCCTATATATTCATTAATAATAATAACTCTAACATCTGGAATATCTATCACTGTATCTTCACTTGTGTCTTATGAATTCGCTAAAAAAGAATATCATAACTCCAAAACAATAACCAATATTGCAATGATACTATTATTTATCTCTAGTTTGATTATTTCAATATTACTATATATATTTTTGAAAGATATCGTTAATATTTTTCTAAAAGATAATCGAACTTTTTTACCTTTATTAGTTTTTGTCCCAGCTCTTCCTTTTATAACATTATCATCTGCGTTAAAAGGATATTTTTATGGAATATCAAATGTAACTCCTCCTGCTATTGCCCAAATTATAGAACAGTTGATTAAAATTTTTTCAGTAATTTTTTTAATGACAAAATTTAAATTCCTAAGTATATCTTATGCCTGCACTTTGGTTATGATTGGTATGATATTTAGTGAGTTTGCAAATCTTTTAGTTTTATTAATATTTTATAAAAAAGAAAAATTCAAAAAATCAAGTCCTATAAAAAAAAGAAAAATTATAAAAGATATCCTAATATCAGCATGTTCTATATCTCTTACTAAATTAATTACATCTATAATGTCTACTTTAGAAACTATATTTATTCCAAGTAAGCTAATTTTACATGGCTTAACCTGGGATGAAAGTATAACACTATTAGGAAAATTATTTGGCATGGCAATGCCTCTTATTTTATTTCCATGCCTTGTAACTAACTCTATCTCCACAACTATAATACCTGCAATATCAGAAGGTTTGGCTAAAAAAAATTATAAACTCATTAATTCTAGAATATCTAAATCTATTTCTTTGTCTAGTATTCTAGGATTTATTTTTATGATTACTTTTATGACATTTCCCTACGAAATAGGCAACTTGATTTATAAAAAAGAAAATATTGGCGACATCTTATATTTGCTCTCTTTTAGTTGTATTCTCTTATACCTAAATCAAATTTTTTTAGCAACTTTAAATGGTCTAAATAAACAAACTTTCTCCCTTATAAGCTCTGTTATATGTTACGGAATTAGAATATTTTTTGTTATATTCATAATACCACAACTTGGTATGTTAGGATACATATTAGGCTTTATATCAAGTTTAATCATAAGTTGTGTACTAAACTTGTCTGTAATAATTAAAAACACTGGTCTTATTATAGATTTAAAAAACTGGATTCTAAAACCCACAATTGTGTCCATAATAATGTTAATCATAAACAAATATATATATAATTTTTTCGATATGCTTAATTTAACCAACACCAAAACAACTATTTTGACAATCGGCACAAGTCTTTCTATCTTTTGTTCCTTCATCCTTTCTACTGGTGCAATCTCAATTAATCAAGTTCTTGCCAAAAAATAATAGCACTAAAACAGTCCGTATATTTCTCCGTTTTCATCTATATCAACTTCCTCTAAAGCTGGTTTTTTAGGAAGCCCAGGCATAGTTAATATATCTCCAGTTATAACAACAATAAATCCCGCCCCATTTGATATTCTAACTTCATTAACTGTTATCTCAAAATCTTTAGGTCTTCCTAAGAGTTTTGGATCGTCTGATAATGAATACTGTGTTTTTGCAATACAAATAGGTAAATTAGAAAGATTCAATTTCTCTATTTTAGAAATTTCGCTTTGAGCCTTTTTAGTATAAAACACCTTGTCTCCACCATAAATTTCTTTTGTAATTTTTTCTATTTTATCCTTTATACTAAGATCAACATCATACAATGGTTTAAACTGTGACTTTGAATCTTCTATTAACTCTACAACAGTTTTAGCTAAATCTATTCCACCTTCTCCACCTTTTTCAAAAACCTCTACAATATCAACTTTTATTCCCCATTCTCTACACTTATGAATCACAAAATCTATTTCTTCTTTTGTATCTGTTCCAAATTTATTTAATGCAACACAAACTGGCACTTTAAATTTTTTGATATTTTCTAAATGCTTTTCTAAATTCACAATTCCTTTTTTTAAAGAATCAATATCTTCTTTTCCCAAATCGTTTTTACTCATTCCGCCATTATACTTTAATGCCCTAACTGTCGCTACAATAACCACTGCATCTGGACTTAAGTTTGCAGTCCTACACTTTATATCAAAAAATTTCTCTGCTCCCAAATCTGCTCCAAAACCTGCTTCGGTTATACAATAATCTGCCAATTTCAAACCTAGTTTTGTTGCAATAACACTATTACAACCATGCGCAATATTTGCAAAAGGTCCGCCATGAATTATAACAGGTGTATTTTCTAATGTTTGAACAATATTCGGTTTTATTGCATCTTTTAAAAGCACTGCCATGGCATTTTCTGCCTTTAAATCTTTCACGTACACTGGCTCATTATTAAAATTATAACCTATTATTATCCTACCAAGTTTATCCTTTAATTCTTTTAAATTATTAGACAAACAAAGAATCGCCATAACTTCAGATGCCACGGATATATTAAAACCATCTTCTCTTGTTACACCATTTGCCTTACCACCAAGCCCTACAACTATTTGCCTTAAACTTCTATCATTTATATCCATTACTCTTTTCCATATAATTCTGCTTGGATCTATTCTAAGCTTATTCCCTTGATGAATATGATTGTCTATAGCTGCAGATAACAAATTGTTTGCAGATGTCACAGCATGAATATCACCCGTAAAATGTAAATTTATATCTTCCATAGGAACCACTTGTGAATATCCTCCACCTGCTGCTCCTCCTTTTAATCCCATAACTGGACCTAATGACGGCTCTCTTAATGCTATAACTGCTTTTTTACCTATTTTTTTCATTGCCTGTCCAAGTCCTACTGTTACTGTTGTCTTACCTTCTCCTGCTGGAGTGGGATTTATAGCAGTAACTAATACTAATTTCCCATTTTTCTTATCCTTCAGTTTATTAAAAATATCAGTAGACACTTTAGCCTTATACCTACCATAAAGCTCTAAATACTCATAATCTATACCTAATTCCCTTGCTATATCTATAATATCTACCATATTTGCCTTTTTTGCTATCTCTATATCGCTTTGCATAAGAATCCCTCTCTTAATTAAAAATCAATATCCTTCAATTTTTCTACTTCTTCAATCATTTTATCATATTCCTTTATTTTAAAAATATGTTCTTTTATCTTTGTCCCATTTCTAATACCTTTTAAATACCATCCTATATGTTTCCTCATTTCACAAACAGTTGTATGTTCGGTCTTATATTGTCGCATCATACCAAACTGACGAATGATACAATCTATTTTTTGTTTTAAACTTGGTTTTTCTACCAATATCCCATCTTTAATATAGCTTGAAATCTCTTTAAATATCCACGGATTACCTAATGCTCCTCTTCCTATCATTATAGCATCACACCCTGTGTGAGAAAACATTCTTTTCGCAGAGGCCGCATCCACAATATCTCCATTCCCTATAACTGGAATGTTGACAGCTTCCTTCACTTTTTTTATTATATCCCAATCTGCAACTCCACTATACTGTTGTTTTCTTGTCCTTCCATGAATCGTAATAGCTGATGCACCTGACTCTTCAATTACTTTAGCTACATAAACTGCGTTTATGTTGTCGTCATCATATCCTTTTCTTATCTTTACAGTAATGGGTTTTTTGGACACACAAACTGCAGCTCTTACAATCTCTCCTATCAATTTGGGATTCAAAAGCAACGCACTACCCTCACCATTCTTTGTTATCTTAGGTGCTGGACACCCCATATTAATATCTATAACTGCAAAATTCATTTCACTTAATCTACTTACAACATCTCTTATAATTTCTGGCTCTTTTCCAAATATCTGAACACCAACATTTCCTTCTTTTGGAAAAACATCCAACAATTGTGCTGTCTTTTTATCATTGTAATACATCCCTTTTGCACTGACCATTTCAGTAAATGTCATATCGGCACCCTGTTCTTTACATAAAAGCCTAAACGCTCTGTCTGTTATGCCAGCCATTGGCGCTAAAAAAATTCCATTCTCTATTTTCATAAATAAACCTAACCTCACTACAAAAAACTCACAATTACTGCATTTGTGTTTTATCTTCAACCATTGAAGACTTTAATTCTACTAATGAAAAATGTAAATTCGTATTCTTTTCCTTTTCTTTAGACAAATCTTCTAAAATTTTATCTCTTTCTAACAACAAATTACTTATACTTTCATATGCTTGTTTTAATTCATTCCTTAATTCATTATCGCTCTTATTAATCAATGAATTCTTTACTAAATCATCATTTTCTTTTTTTAGTCTAGAAATCTCCTCTTTTAAAGAAGCGTTTTCTTCTTTTAATATTAACTCTCTTTGATTATTTTCACATTCCTTTTGTAGCTTAAACAATTCATCCGCTACATTAAATGCTGTCAATATTCCAGCATCTTTTATACCCAAATTATTGTTTCCACACATTATTTTATTTATTTTATTATCTATATAACTAGCAAGCTCATTTAAATATTCCACCGATTCCCTTCCAACTAGTGTATAACTATATCCACTTATGTTTATTTGAACTTTATTTTTCTCTGCCATAATCAAAAAGCTCTCCCTTTATCTAAAATATTCTTACGGTCTATTATAATACCTTTTCTTACATTTTGCGACATATTTTTAAAAAAAAGAGAGACTTTGCTCTCTTTTTTTCTAATCCATCAAACTTTCATTTATATTAACACTATTATCCAATGCATCATATACTGTAACAAATGCAGGTACAACCAAACTATCATCATTCAATTCTGTACAATTTACAATTATATCATCTGGTATATTCTCTTTAAACTCAATACTCCTACCATCTCTATATTCTATTTTCTTTATTCCAGCTTTTGATGAAACCACACACTCAGTAATTAATTCATCATCATATACTTCATTTGAAATTTGAGGTTTTTCACTAAGCTCCTGCAATCTTATATTATAACATTTATTATCTTGGTAAAATACTTTTATACTATCTATATCACTCCTTACTTTATAAACCCCACTAATTTCTTTTTCATTTAGCAAAAATCTCTCTATTATATTTCCATCTTGATCCGTAATTTTTTGTATCCCTCTATCATCTTCTAACTTAATTGATATAATATCACCTTGATCATTCTTATATATTCTATTTCTTATGCTAATTGCCTCATCTACAGTAAGACTCACAGCATAACCTAGCCCATCAGATGCAGTTATATACGAATCACCATTTAAATCATCATATGTATATACAAACTCTCCTGCAGGATAATCTATATATGTATCTACATCAATTCCGTCTAATCTCACTGTATCAATTCCTGACTTTTCTTCCCTTACTGTCATTATATACTTGCCATCTTTATATCTTACCACAATTACTGGTCCTTCATCATCTACTCCTATTGAAGTCATTGCCACTTTAGTTCTATTACCTACACCATCATACACATATAAATGTGTTGCCCCTTCCATAATATCATACTGTGAAACTCCACCTATATGTAATCCTTCAAACTCCTTATACACCTGTTCGTTTTTCGTACTCTTATTATAAAACGCTATCTTCTTTACACCACTTTCATAATCTTTAGTTTCTAACAACATTCTGCTATTGTCTCCTTTTCTCCATACTCTTACTATCTCTGGAGACTTTGCATCTGTGTCAAGTTGTATTATTGCATATTCATCACCAAATTTAACTTTTATTTTGGTTGTTCCTGGTGCAACATTATATGTTTTTTCTAAATCTGTTCCCGAAACACTTTCTATTTCTGTTCCATCTAAATATTCTAAACCTGTTATATTGTTTTCAGAATCATTTAATTTCAACACAATAACACTACCATTAGTATTTTTAAAAGCCTCTACTACATTCAATGTTATTTCTGATACCTCAATAACTTCCGTATTACCAAATATATCACTTATTTCTAATCTCTCTAAAATTTCCCCTTCTGCTAACTCTATACTTAATATCGCTTTTTTTTGCATACCCGTAAAAATGGTCCTCAATGACCCTACTTGATTGTTCTTTCTTATTTCATATAATCCAGATTCATCTTCTATCTCAAGCCACAACAAATTATCTCCATTATTTTTATACTTCCACAAAACTTTAGGAGAAGTTATATCTACCATTACCTCATCGCTTTCTAAATCCACCACCTCATAATTTGAACTACTTGAATAAACTCTTACTTTATTTAAACCATTATTACTAAACAATACACTCTTTCCACTTAATTGCTCTGGTGTTATTTTTTCACCATTCATATCCGTTACCTTATATATTATTTTATCTAACAATGTTATCTTGTACTTGGTCGCTTCACTATTTCTATATATTTCTTGCACATTCGATGTCGATGATACATCAAAAGCCTTTATTTTTACATCTGTCTTATCTGCATACACTCTCAAATCAAACAAACAAATAAAAATTATTACTACTCCAAATATTGTATTTTTAATATCTTTAAAGTTGCTCCACCTAAAGACCTTCAAAGTATTCTCCCCCTATTGTATATATTTTTAATTGCCTATTGATTTACCAATTTTTTTAATAACAGTTTTACAAATCCATTATTGTATTAAAGTTACAACAAAGCTCTAGTCCATTATAATTCATGCAAAATATTATTTCAAGCTTTTACTTTATCAAATTATTCGATTATGTGCTTAAAAATGTTGTAAAATGTACTAAAAACTTTAGTTATTTGTCACAAAAAAAATACTAAACACTTTACTATTTCATTGTAAAAATAATTCTTTTCACCAACAAAAAAATACTAACTTTACCTAAAAAAAGGACTTTTTTACCAAAATGTTGTACTATTATAGTGTGGATGTTTATTATTTTAGGAGGGAACTTTTTATGAATAAAAAATTAAATGTATTAGGCATCATCATTTTAGCAATATTACTTATATTTTGTTTAGTTATATGTGTATTTTATTTTTCATCTAATGATGTTAAATTAGTACAGTCAAACATTACTGAAATATCTTATACTGACAATGAAAATTATTATAAGGTAAAAAATATACCTAAAAAAATATCTGATTCTTATATATCAATAATTAACTCTATTGAATCTCTTAGAGGGGAAAGTTATAAATACAAGTTGGCATATATAAATGACGATGATATACCTGAATTAATTATTAATGACCCTGGATACAGCATAGGAATAATTGTGTATTTGAATGGCGAATTTTATTCAATGGCTGAGCATGGTTTAAGTAAAAAAATAGAAAACAATAAACTAGAAAATACAATGCAACTAGAAATGCCTCTTGTATATGGTAGTTCTAATATAGTTAGCTACAATTATGCACCAAAGGAAAATACTATAATTTGTAATATTCACAATCCCATAATATCACGTTTAGAAATATATGATGTTCACCAAAGTGACTTGAATTTTGAATATAGTTTATCTGCTACTCGTTTTGACGAACTTATTTACTCAAATCTAGAGGAATTCAGTCAAAAACTTTCTGAATTAGAAAATAAGATTAAACAAAACTCAACTTATGCAGATAATTTTAGTGAGAAATATTACCTAAATAATAAACAAATTTCTAAAGCTAAATATGACGTACTCGCAAATAATACTAGCTACAGTCTCGAAGCCGATTCTTATTTCGCAACTGATATGATTGAATACCTAACATCTATCGCAAATTAGTTCTCTTATTACTTCTCTCTCTTTTTTTCACATACATAATGTGTTTTAATTTTGCAAATGCTCCCTTCTTATTCAATGCTTTTATTATATTTGTAATATCCTCTACTTGCTTTTTATTAAGTAGTATCTTTTTTCTACTCTTTATTGTTTGTAATAACTTACTCGCATATAAAACTTGACTCTTTGTTTTTATATCTAACCTACAATTACCTAAAAATACTACTATAGGTATCATCAATTTTTCGTCAATTTTTAAACTGTTAGCTAATGCTCTAATATGACCTTTATTTTGTATTATTGGATTTCTAAAATAATATTTGTTACCGTGTATTTCTTTTATCCATTCTAATTTGTTCGCTGTTCCAATTATCTTTCCTTTATAATTTTTTGTCTCAATAACAAAAATTCCATATATTGATACTACTATATGATCTATCTGAGTTGTACCTCTTTTTGTTGTTAATAATATATCATTTAAAACTTTATATTTATCAGATGGTAGCATTAATAATTTCAATCTAACTTTTAATTCACCAAGAATTCCTTTCATAAATGGATTAAAAAATCTATATAATCCAACTGCTAAAACTATATAAACTAAATATTCAAACCTCACTATACTTTACCTGCCTAACATTTTTTTATACTATTGTAACATATTCAAATTAAATGGTATAATTAATTGTACAAACTTTTTAAAAAAGGAGGCTGTCATCTTCTTTTAGATGGCTTAACATTATGAAAGAAAAAAAAATTGATTTTTTTAAAAAAGTTTTAATGTTATCTTTAGTTGTAATGTTTAGTATCGCCTGGTTTTTTTTGTTATTTCGATTTGATATTGTGTTAAATAAAATATTTAAAATATTAAAAAGTGTTCGTGCCGTCATTTATGGAATTGTAATAGCTTATTTATTTAATCCTATAATGATGAAATCTAGATGTTTTATATTAAAATATCTTAACAAAACTAAATTTAAGTTTGATAAAAAAAAGGTTTCTAAGATTATTAGTATAATTTTTACTTCTGTAATTGGTATAATAATAGTCCTTGTAATATGTTTTGTAATTTTCCCTAACATTTATAATACTATTGTTGATTTGCTACCAAAACTACCTCCTCAATTGAAACAGTACGTAGAATTGCTAAATAACAAGCTAAACACTAACAAAAAGTGGCAAGCAACTTTTTCTCAGCTTCTTAATAAATTGACAACATCTTTTGATGATTGGGTAAGTAATAATATGCTTCAAAAATCAAATGATATATTATCATATATAACTAAAAGTATCATAAGTATTGCTGAATTTACCTTTGATATTGTTATAGGAATGATAGTAGCTATATATGCGTTTATGGAAAAAGAAAAATTCATTGGTCAAATTAAAAAAATGTTATATGCAATATTTAGCGTAAAAAGAGCTAACGCAATAATAGATACAACTAGATACGGTCACAAAATTTTTAGTAAATTTTTAGTAGGTAAGCTTATAGATTCTTTGATTGTAGGATTATTATGCTATCCTATACTTATTATTATGGAAATGCCTTATGTATTATTGATAAGTGTAATCATAGGTGTTACAAACATTATACCTTATTTTGGTCCTTTTATAGGTGCTATACCTACAAGTATATTGGTATTTTTGGCATCACCAAAAAAAAGTTTATATTTTTTGATATTCATATTCATACTACAACAAATTGATGGAAATATTATAGGACCTAAAATTCTAAAAAACACCACAAATATATCAGAGTTTTGGGTAACTTTTGCTCTTTTACTAGCGGGAGGATTATGGGGATTTGTTGGTATGATTATTGGCGTACCTTTATTTGCCGTTGTTTATTACATCCTTAAAAACACTATTGAAAACATACTTAAAAAGAAAAATCTTCCTCAAAATTCGGCATCATATACAAATGCCAAAAATATTGATGAAGAAAACTTTAATTTGGTGTATAATGATGTCAATATCAAGTAATTTGTTAATTTAGGGGGATATGATAGTGTTTAGGACTGCTATTTGTTTTGTGAGATTATTTTTCTATTTATTTAGGCTAAATGGAAATCTTAAAAAGGTACAAAAATTGAAAAATAATATTAGTGAACATGATAAATTAGTTTCAAAGTACGTTAAAGAATGGGCAAAATATGTACTAAAAATTTCTGGTGTTAATGTATCTGTCTCTGGTCTTTCAAATATACCAGATGAAACAGTTATATTTGTTTGCAATCATCAAAGTTTTTTTGATATACCAATATTATTAGCAAGCCTTGATAAACCTTATGGATTATTGTCAAAAGATAGTGTAAAGAAAATACCATTTATTAATAAATGGATGGAAGAATTGAATTGTGTATTCATTGACAGAAACAATACAAAGGATGCAATAAAGTCTTTATCTTTTGTTGGTGATAATTTAGATAATGGATATTCTATGATTATCTTTCCAGAGGGGACTCGAAGTAAAACGACCAATTTGGTGAAATTTAGATCAGGAGCTTTTAGATTAGCTGTTTCAAAAAATGTATCTATTGTACCTATAGCATTAAATGGATCTCGTGAAATTTTTGAAGCTAATCACAATTTAATAAAACCTGGCAATGTTACATTAAAGGTATTACCAAAAATATCTGTATCTTCTGATTCTGATTATAAGGTTTTATTACAACAAGCCTATAATGAAATAAAACAAAATCTTTAACCAAAAAGAATCATAAAAAATCTTTATTTTGAATATTCTTTTATAAGATATTTCCAAATTTTAAGGATTTTTTATGGTTATTTTAATTAGTAGAAAAAAATTAACTTTTATATCTCTAGCTTTTTTGGTAACAATAATAACTTGTGGAGTTAGCTTTATCGAAAAAACACATGAAACACTAAATCAAAATACCACAATAAAGCGGACTGATGTATTATTAGACGCTGGGCATGGTGGTGAAGATCCTGGTGCCGTTAGTGATTATAGTGGAATAAAAGAAAAAGATATAAACCTAAATATTGCTAAAAAAATTGAGACAATTTTAGCTAATGACAACATACCAGTCAAAATGACTCGTAGTGAGGATAAACTTGAATATACTGAAGATACAACAAACATTGTACAAAAAAGACGTCAAGATTTACTTCGACGAAAAAAAATGATGGATGAAAATAATAATGGAATAACTGTTAGTATTCATCTTAATAAATTCCCTCAAACACAATATTTTGGTGCACAAACTTTTTTTGCTGCCAACTCTAATGAAAGTAAAGATTTGGCTAATAAGATACAAAAAAAGTTACGTGAAATTGTAGATAAAAATAATACTCGTGAAGCCTTACTAAAAAAAGAACCAATCATAATTCTAAAAAATGCAAAAAATCCAACAGTCATTGTCGAATGTGGGTTCTTATCAAATGAAGAAGAAGAAAAAAAACTAGCTTCTGATGAATATCAGAATAAATTAGCTCATGCAATAAGTGAAGGAATTAAAGATTATCTGGGAAATCTTTAATTCCTCCCATCTATGCCAATTTACTAACTATACCTTATAACTAATGGCACCATTTTCTATTAATACTCTTGCTACTTCTGCATTTTCCACATAATGCAATGGGGATATCTTAATATAATCTCTAGCATTAACATCGGCCCCATTTTCTACTAACACTTTTGCTATTTCTACACTATTCACATAATACAATGGAGTTCTTTGCCAAATGTCTCTAGCATTAACATTAGCTCCATCTTTTATTGCCCCTTTACTTTTCCTAAATCATTACTTTCTACGGCATTAAAAAGTTGTTCGTCTTTTGTAAATTGTTCAATACTTATTTCGCCAGCCCCATACTCTACCAATACTTTTATAATCTCTGTCTTCCTTTCATAATTCAATGCATCCTTTGTATCCTCCATATAATCCAATGGAGTTTCTCCACGATTGTTTTTAGCATTAATATCAGCTCCATTTTCTATTAATACTCTTGCTACTTCTGCATTTTCTGCACAATGTAATGGTGTACATTCACAATTATCTTTAGCATTTACATCGGCTCCATTTTCTATTAATACTTTTGCTATCTCTACATCCTCCGTACAATGCAATGGAGTTTTTCCCACAAAACCTTTAGCATTTACATCGGCTCCATTTTCTATCAATAATTTTGCTATGTCTACATTTGCCACCCAATGTAATGGAGTATCTACATCACCAGCTTTAGCATTCACATCGGCTCCATTTTCTATCAATAATTTTGCTATGTCTACATTTGCCACCCAATGTAATGGAGTATATCCCCAACCATCTTTAGCATTCACATCGGCTCCATTCGCTATCAATAATTTTGCTATCTCCACATTTGCCGCCCAATGTAATGGAGTAGATCCTGCTAAATCATCCTGCGCATTCACATCAGCTCCATTTTCTATTAGTATTCTTGCTACTTCTACATTATCCACATAATGCAATGGGGTAAAATTATACTCATCTCTAACATTCACATCTACTCCATTTTCTATCAGAGCTTTTACTTCTTCCACGTCGTTTCCTGATAGTGTCCAAAAAATCTCCTTGTGTCTTTGTTCATCATCTAAAACTACACTTTCTTTCTCATAACTTACATTATCACAATAACCTACTACTGGTATTGTAAAAGCTAATACTCCTGCCAAACATAAAGCCTTCAAAAATCCTTTCTTCATAAAAACCAACCTACTTTCTAAAAAAAATTACGGTTTCAGTATAATCTTTTGCAAACAAAGTGTCAACATGTTTATTGTAAATTTTACACTAAATTGTGACCTTTAATATTCAAAGTAAATGCAGCCCCCTAATGCAAAAATATTATCCTAATTTACTTGACACATACTTCTATTACTTATAATTAACAAAGAACTTTACTCTAAATGTAGAATAAAGTTCTTTCCTATTTTTATTTTAACTATATTTTTTTATAATGTTTTTTGCATCTCTAAGTTACAACGCTCCTCTGGTATCTTATCTATTTTCTTCTTTTTAAATTCATCTATATATTTTTTATTATCCTTATCCTTCACATCTATTATATTTAAACTATTCATAACTTGTTTAGTGGTACAATTTTTTGAACCAAGCAATGTGTTTAAAACGCTATCTACTGTTAAAGCTCTTGTTCTTTTTGCAAAATCCAATAATGATTCATCTCCATTTTCTAATATATACATTAAAACACTTTTCCCATTCTTATCTTTTTTATTTACACTTGCTCCTCTTGTTATTAAGAGCTTTGCTATTTCATTTTTTTTACTTTTTATCACTTTCATAAGTGCTGTTCTATCACGGTAATCTTTCGCATTTACATTTGCTCCACAATCTAATAATAAGTTTATAACTTCTTTATTAATTTTTTTATTACCAACTGCATGCATTAATACTGTTCTATCATGGTCATCTTTCGCATTTACATTTGCTCCACAATCTAATAATAACTTTATAACTTCTTTATTAATTCTTTCATTAGCAACTGCATACATTAATACTGTTCTATCATACTTATCTTTTACCTCTAAATCTACTACTCTTTTTAATAATCTTCCAAGGACTTCAGTTCTTATTCTTTTATTAATTTCAACTAAATACATTAATACTGTTTTACCATCATTATCTTGTTCATTTATGTCCGCCCCATATTCTAATAATAAGTTACCTATATTCTCATGCCAATAGATAGTTGCCATTTTTATCATAGGTGTTCTACCGTAAAAGCTATCTTTTGAGTTAATATTTGCTCCATTTTTTAGTAAACAACGTACATTCTCTTCCCACATACCAAAAACTGCATACATTAGAGCAGTTCTCCCAAACTCATCAGTCTCCTCCAATTTTGCTCCTCTTTCTATTAAAAAACTCACTCTTTCTGTTTGTGGACCATTCGCTGCGTACATTAATGCAGTCTTCTTTGAATTATCTACATCATTTATTTTTGCTCCTCGGTCTAATAATTCTTCCGCTACATTTATGGGACTTCTTGAAATCGCATGCATAAAAACTGTTTTTCCGTTATTATCTCTTTCATTTATATCCAAACCATTTTCTAATAAAAATCTAACCATTTCTATAGTATTTGCGTACATTAATGCTGTTTCCCCTAATAAACCTTTTACGTCTTTTTCTGCTCCGTTTTCTAGCAAATACTCTGCCATAGATACATTTCCTTTTCTAACTGACTCTATAAATGCTGTATCTCTATTTGTTGGAATCTTATTTATGTCTGCTCCGTTTTCTACCAAATATTTCACTATATCAAAATTATTTTGATTAACTGCATATATTAATGGCGTAGTTCCGTAATTATCCTGTAAATTTATATCTGCACCATTCTCTTTAAGGTATATTACCATATTTAAGTCATTATTCATTATTGCATATATTAACGCAGTTTTCCCCATCCATCCTCGTAAATTCACATTTGCTTCACGTTCTATCAGGTATTCTACTATTTTTTTATAAGCTTTTTCAACTACATACATTAATGCTGTATCACTTTTTTCATCAAGTTGGTTGACACTCACGCCATCTTCATCAATTAATTTTTTCAGCCTTTTTAAAATATCTTTCTCTGAGTCGTTTTCATTAAACATGTTTTTCCAAATCATTATAATTCCTCCCAACATAACTACTATTTGCAGTTATTCTATAACGTTTTTCTAAACATGTCAACTAAAAATATCCATTTTATGTATTATTTTTCTACGCATTAGTTCTTTCCCATTTTAGCTATATTTTTTTATAATGTTTTTTGCATCTCTAAGTTGCAACGCTCCTCTGGTATCTTATCTATTTTCCTCTTTTTAAATTCATCTATATCTTTTTTATTATCCTTATCCTTCACATCTATTATATTTAAACTATTCATAACTTGTTCAGTGGTACAATTTTTTAAGCTAAGCAATGTGTTTACAATGCTATCTACTGTTAAAGCTCTTGTTCTTTTTGCAAAATCCAATAAAGATGCATCTCCATTTTCTAATATATACATTAAAACACTTTTCCCATTTTTATCTCTTTTATTAACGCTTGCTCCTCTTCTTATTAAACTCTTGGCTAAACCATTTTCTTTATTTTCTATCAGTTTCATAAGTTCTGTTTTTCCATTCTCATCAACTATATCTTTTGATTTGTATAATAACTCAATTCTATCTTTCCAATTTTTTAATATTTCAAATATCTCTTTATTATCTGTATAATCCAATACTGTCAGACCTTCTTTATCCTTTGCATATATATCTGTTCCATAGTCTAATAGATATTTTAACATTTTTATATTTCCCATTTGCACTGCATGCATTAATGCTGTTCGTCCTCTATTATCTTTTTGATTTAAATCTGCTCCATTTTCTACTAACCACTTTAATATCTCTATGTGCAAACTTTCTGCCACATACATTAATGCCGTTCGTCCTTCTCTATCCTTTGCATCAATATTAGCTCCATATTCTAATAATATACTGGCTATTTTTATATTCCCAAAACGTCTAGATACATGCATTAATGCTGTTCGTCCTTCTCTATCCACATCATCAACATGCACACCAATTTCCAATAAATATTTAACAATATCAATATATACACTATTAGCTGCTCTTATCAACAATGTCCTACCAAATCTATCACGTAAATCAATCCTTGCTCCCCTTTTTATTAAATATTTTAAAATGTCTAACTTTCTACACTCAATTGCATGCATTAATGAATTTCTTCCCTCATCATCAACCTCATCAATATTTGCCCCTTTGTCTAACAAATATTTTACCATATTTTCACAACCATACCGTGACATATACATCAATGCTGTTCGTCCTTCATTATCTACTTCATCTATATTTGCTCCATATAATAATAAACACTCCGCAATTTCTTCATTTTGTGCGTGCATTAATGCTGTTCCCCCACAAATATCAGTAATATCTACATCTGCATTATTATCTAATAAATATTTTAACACCTCTTTATTCCTGCGTTTTGTTGCATATATCAATGCTGAATATCCATCATTAGGAACCCAATTTATATTTGCATTATTATCTACTAAATATTTAATAATTTCAAAATCACCATTCTCAACAGCATATATCAATGCTGTATCTCCAAATCTGTCATATAAATTTACATCTGTATTGTTCTCTACTAAATATTTTACTATATCTAAATTATCATTCATTACTGCGTACATTAGTGCTGTTCTTCCAATAATATTTCTTAAATTGGGATTTGCTCCATTTTCAATCAAAAATTTTACTATGTCTTCATGATTTTTTAAAACTGCATATATTAATGCTGTGTTATTACATATGTCTCTTTCGTTTATCTTATCACTATTTTCATTTATTAGTTCATGCAATTTTCTTAAGATTTCCTGTTTTGAATCTGACGCAAATATTTTTGACCACATCAGTATCAGCCTCCTAGTGATTATGACATGTACTAGATAATTATTTTTTATGGTACTTTTTTCGTCAATAATAACGTAAGTACAGAGATGTCCCCCGCCTCTAAGCTTGAAAAAGCGTAGGCGGTAGATACATATTTATAATTCAGTGGGAGTTCAAGCTCAGACTGAATTATAACGCTCCGCGTGGATGCACACGGATTTGAATGGTAAGTTGTACCCGTAGGGTACACAAATCCGGCGCAGCAATACTCGCAAACTCGTATTGACTTAGACAAATTAATAAAGTATATCTAATATTACATTATTATAATAAAGATACTTTGCAATAACAGAATTATTTATGCTTTCTATTATGGCTTTATTATCAATGATAAATATTATACTAAGCACTATGTAAACCAAAAACACCCCTTCAATTAAACCTATAACTAACCCAGCAACTTTATTTATTTGTTTTAATATTGGTAAACTAACTACCCTCTCTAACACAAGTCTTAAAATAAAAAACAAAATTCTAACCAATACAAATATAAGTATAATACTTATTAACTGGATTATAACCGTTCCTACTTTATCTCCTACCAATTCTGCAATTCTTGAATTATCTGATATACTAATGCTTTTTTGCACATCATCTACTATTGATTCTTTTATAGGATTAGGAATAAACATTCTATCTAAAACAACTTTTCCTAACTCATCTTTTGATTTTATAACCAAATTTCCTAATATATCCAATACATTAGACTGTATCTTACCCTTTATACTATAAAACAAATTAGTATTTAACATAAATCTAGAAAAGGGTTTATAAAACTCTATTGCAAACAAAAATGACAATACACCCGAAAAAAACCTAAACATACATTTTATAAATCCCATTTTATATCCTATTATTAACGAACCTATAATTAATGCCACCATTAATACATCAATAAACATTTTTACTTCCTCCATTTAATTTTTAACAATCAAACCATTTTTTGTAAGTAACACAACTGTACTTTTATTAACAAGTTCTGCCTTTTCCACCTCTAACTTAGATGTCAAACTCTTTATATGTTTTCCTTTACATGTATAAAGTGCAATTTCTTTACCTAAATTTAGTGCTATTACATCACCATATACTGAAATTCCTTTTATTATATTATCTATTTTTAAAGTTTTTACTTCATTCCCTTTTGTATTAAAAATTTTTAATTCCGTTTTATCACTAAAAAGACCATCTTGAATCTTATCACTCGCCATTCCCAAAACTATATATCTATCATCACACACATCAAAACAATATACTTTCCTGTTCAAACTCTTCTCCCATAATATATTGTGGTTTGAATTGTAATACATAATCTCCTTATCTGTCAATGTTACAAAATTATTATCTTTTATAAACTTTCCATCCATAAATATTTTATCTTCGTAAGACGACACAGTTTGGACACTCTTTCCTTTTACATCTATAAATTCAAATATAGAATTTAGCCTAACTCCTGATGCATCCATACAATTTAATATTAACTGCCTATCATCTTTTGCCATCTTTGCACTCACTATATAATTTTGTGCTTTTCCCTTAACAAAATACTCCTCACCTTTTGAGTTATAAACCACAACCTTTGATAATATATCTTCTGCCTTATGTACTACCGTAACAAATCCATTTTTATTTACTGAAATGTTTATTATATTACCTTCTAACTTTCTCTCCCACTTTTTATTTACTCCATCAAATAATAAAAACCTATTTCCATCTATGCTAGAAACAACTAAATACCTGCCTTCTGAACTTAGTATAGGAGTACTGGTGAAATTAACATTAAAACTGTTTTGTAATTTACCGTATCTGTTATAAATTTTTAGCACATCTTTTGAACACTGAGCAATATTTCCGTTATATACACTTATCTTGGGTTTTTGCGATAAATCAAAATTTAATTCTAAATAAATTTTATCCTCATCTTTTTCAAATAAATTCACTATATACTTTTCTAAAAATTTATACTCTTTTAAAATATTTATATTTTTTGTCTTCACATATGATATCAAAGAAAGAAAAATCACGCTAGATAAAAGAAGCACAAAAATCACTGTATTTATTATTTTTATTTTATTTTCTTTTTGTTTCTTCTTTTTTATATCTTTTAATTTTATTTTTTTACCCATTGTTATCTCCTAATTTGATTTTATTTTTCTCCTTTAGTTAAAGTTTATCACCCAAAGAAAAATTCGTCAAATTCCCTTATTTTGTAACAAATGGTCTATCTCTATCCATTATTTCTAAAATATTAATTATGCCGATTCAAAAAAGCTGAATCGGCTATTTAAATGTCAATAATATTATCACTTGGATTAAAGAAATTCTTCACATCAAACTCAGAAATTACATAAATCTTTTTATTATTATTCATCATAAAATAATATGCTGCCGTTGATGTTGGAATCTTGTCCCCTACTCTTAACTCATTTACAGTTCCGTCTTTTAATGTAATCTTAATTAAGCACATAGGATCGTTCATACCATATTGTTCAACATCTGTAGCATTTTCATCAATCACACTAAGGGCCTTTAACTCTGTTAATGAAATTTCAATAAGTTTTATTTCATTCTCTGATAAAGGTTTAAGATCATCTAAATCTTTATCATGATTTTCTGTTTTATATGTTGCCCTTCTCTCTTCTACTTTAAGTCCTTCTTCTGTATTCCTTAATTTCATAAATATCTTTATATCATCATTAGTATTATCTTCCATCTCAACTGTTTCAATAGCTGATGGATCCATATTAATTAATGAAACTTCCCCTGTTGGAACATTGTTTGGATCCTCTACCTTATTTGGATCCTTCATTTTATAATATATTAAATCACCTATCACAACAATTAATACAACAAATGCTATTATCGCTTGTCTTAACATTTTATTTTTTATTTTTGCCATGTCTCCTAATAGTCACTTACTCTAAACTACAAAAGAAAGTGATTTTTTCCTCCTCATTAAATTAATTTCACTCGTATACTAATTCTAGTCTTTTCTTTTTACGAACACAAAAACACTAGCCACCGCACACAATGCTGGAACTGCAAAGGCTGCTATCTTTAGCCTTTTACTATTTTCTTCACTTGTCTTATATAATATAGGTTTAACTATTCTTGGCTGTACATTCACTATTTCTGCTTCTTCTTTTGCAAGCCATTTCATTGATTCTGTAAAAAGCTTTAATCCACCTAATGACATGTCCCCATCTTCACCTGAAAGCATAAAATTAGAGTTACCATATATCATAACCTTACTATAACTATCTTCTCCTTCTTCTTTCTTTGCTGCTATTACTGCCACATTCAAAGGACCTTTTTTGTCAGTTTCGTCTTTTACTGGATTCATAACATTATCAAAATCAACGTCTCCCCACGACTCATCTGACGTCCTTAATATAGGTACTATACTAACATCCTTATTTTCTTCATCTATAACACTAATACTTCTAGCCCCTGCCATATATACATACATTCCATTATTATATATATTTTCTGTTAACTCACTTTTCGCCACTTTTGTAAATATGCAAGGTGGAGCATCTTTATAATTACCTTTGCCTTCACAAACAATATTATCATCTAATGAAAGATTATATTCTTTTACAATCTCTCGTATATTGTTATATGGTTCTCTGTCAATTACGCTTGGAGAAAGCATAAGTATCAAACTTCCACCTTTTTTTAAATATTCTTGTATCTCTTTTTTCTCTTTCTCGTTAATATCCTTTTCAGGATCCATTATAGCTACAGATACGGCATCATCTGGTATGCCTTCTGCCATTAGATTTATTTCTTTTACATCATAGGTAATATCATTTAAATATGCTTTTACTACAGTGGTAAAATTTGCATTCCCTGTAATTTCCCCATGTCCTCCTAATACATAAATAGTGCTCATCTTACCTAAATATACTTTATTTATAATATTTGTAATCTTACTTTCAACTTTTACTATTTCATCACTATCCTGATCTTTTTTATAAAACATTGAATTTACATTTATGATTTCCCAATTCTTGCCGTCATCAACAATAACACTTCCATAATATATAGTTCTATCCTTCTCCATATATTTTCTTATAATACGTGGATCTTTATCTGCATCTATAATTTCCACTTTTATTTTAGGATTTACTTTATCATATAATTTTGCAATCTTTTTTACTCTTTCTATATTAGGTCTAAAATAATTAAGCATCTGAGATTGCGCTTTAGTATCTAGTACTATCAATTTAATTTCTCTATCTATGGTCTTTATGTAATCTTTTGTCTCTTTTGTCAATGTAAATTGCTTAGACTGTGTAAAATCAATTTTCCAATTAGCATCTCTTACAAATACATTTAGTAACACCAAAACTATTACTATAGACAAAGTAATTACTAAGTTAGACATTCTATATACGAAACGTTTATTCTTCATTTTTTTGTCACTCTCCTTATTTAGCCTATCCTTCTTTTTTCAATCTGTCTAATAGTTAAAAATACAAACATAACTATGATAGTTATATAATAAAAAACTACAGTTATATCTAGATAACCTTTTGTAAAATTAAAAAGTTTTCCCATCACACAAAATGAATCAATAAACTGTGCTACATATTTGTTCTTAACTCCACCTACAACTCTTTCTCCAATCCAAAGAAAGAATATACCACCAACACCCTCTAAAAATGAAATTATTGGGCTTTCTGTAAATGATGAAAGAAACAAACAAACAGCAATAAGTGCCATGCCTAATAACAAAAAACCTAAATAACTTGTAACCAAAGATGGTATATATATTTTTGTAACAAATGACAACATAATCGGATAAATCATTGTTATAATCAAAGTTATAACTAACATAGCTGTTGCGGCTAAAAATTTCCCTATAACTATATCTCTAATTGTTATTGGTGAAGTAAATAACAATTGCTCTGTTTTATTTCTTCTTTCTTCAACTAACAATTTCATAACTATAGCCGGAATAAATATCATCAAAGCAGTACGCAAGTTCACTATAACTGCTTCAAAAAGAGTAGTACTTTCTTTTACATTTGCTGCTACAAATAATAACGCTGTTATTGTAAAAAATATTGTCAAAAATATATATCCTAATGGATTCAATAAATACGCTTTTAATTCTTTTTTAAATATTCGTATCATTTTTATCCTCCTTATCGTCAGCACTATCGTTATTTTCATCAACTGACTCTTCTTCACTTTCTTTTATTTCATCTTCTAGTTCTTCTCTTTGTTCTACTTCTTCTACTTGTCCTTCTTCATCTTCTAATTGTTTCTCTTCTTCTACTAATTTCTTATTTGTATCTATTATTTCTAAGAATATTTCTTCCAACGAATTACTCAAATTCTTTATTTCCTTTATAGGAATCTTTTCATCCGCTAACTTAAAAAATAAATTCTTTTCTACATCTACATCTGGTGCACATTCTAACTTATATGTTGTACATCCATCATTTTCTTCTAAAACTTCTGTTTTATAAACCCCTTGTGTGCCTTTTATGATATCCATACTTGCTTTTTGTGTTGCTTCTATCTTAATTTGTAATCTCTTTTTGCTATCTAATCTATTTGCTAAATTATCAGGTGTATCAACAGCTAAAATCTCACCTTTGTTTATTATAATTACTCTGCTACAAATGGCACTCACTTCTGATAGTATATGAGAACTCAAAATTACTGTGTGATCTTTGCCCAAATTTTTTATAAGTTCCCTTATTTCTATAATTTGCTTAGGGTCTAATCCAACTGTAGGTTCATCTAATATTAAAACTTCTGGATTCCCAATCAAAGCTTGTGCAAGTCCTACTCTTTGTTTGTACCCTTTTGATAAATTTTGTATCTTCCTATTTCTTACCTCTTCAATTTTTAACTTTTCTATTATAGACTCCAACTGATTTTTCCTATCTTTTTTCTTAACCTTTTTCAAATCAGCAACAAAATTTAAATATTCCATAACTCTCATATCCAAATATAGTGGTGGAATTTCTGGTAAATATCCAATTCTCTTTTTCACTTCCATTGGATTTTCCATTATGTTATAACCATCTATTTCTACATCTCCACTAGTTGATGGCATATAACCTGTTAAAATATTCATAGTTGTTGATTTTCCGGCACCATTAGGCCCTAAAAATCCTATGATTTCACCTTTTTGAACGTCAAATGTTAAATCACGGATAGCATAAATACTCCCATATCTTTTGGTAAGATTCTTTATTGTTATCATATATCTTTTCCCTTTCTAAGTAATTTTTTCATCAAAAGTTAAAAAATCCCTTAATAATATTATAAAAAGTTATTATTTTTTTATCAACTTTTTTTTTAAAATAATTCACAAAAAAAAGAGCCTAAATTCGACTCTTTTTTAATATTTTAAAAAAATATATGTTCTTTATCTTTTATTTCCTCTTTTTGAAGAACCTCTTCTAAATATTTTAACAAACTTTCTTTTAGTTCTGGCCTTTTTAATGCAAAATCTATATTAGCTTTTAAAAATCCAATCTTACTCCCTATGTCATATACTTTTCCTAAAAATTCACAAGCATACATTGGCTTTTGTTTAATTAACATTCTAAGTGCATCTGTTAATTGATATTCACCATTTTTGCCAATATCCAATTTTTTTATCATATCGAATATATCTGGCGTTAAAATATATCTACCTAAAATAGCTATATTAGATGGTGCAACCTCTTTTGACGGTTTTTCTACCAGATTGTTAATTTTCAAAAACCCATTTTCAATTTTATCCACATCTATAATCCCATAATTGCTAACTTCTTCTATTTTCACTCTCCCTGCTCCAATAATTGGACACTCATACTTGTTAAACATATCTATTAACCGTTTTAAAAAAGGTTCATCTCCACAAGTCATCATATCACCTAATAATACTGCAAATGGTTCATCTCCGACAAAAGATTTGGCTAAACTTATTGCGTTAGCTAAGCCTTTTGCTTCCTTTTGTCTTATGTAATGAATATTAACATCATCTGTTATTTTTCTTACTAACTCTAATAATTTATTTTCACCTTTTTTCATTAATTGTATTTCTAATTCTAAAGACTTATCAAAGTGATCTTCTATAGAATTTTTCCCTTTTCCATTAACAATAAGTATATCTTTAATACCTGACTCTACTGCTTCCTCTACAATATACTGTATTGTAGGCTTGTCAACAATAGGTAACATTTCTTTTGGTTGTGCTTTAGTCGCTGGTAAAAAACGTGTTCCTAATCCAGCCGCGGGTATAACAGCTTTATTAACGCACATTATAAATCACTCCTTATTTTTTTTCCACAAATATTTAAATTACTTTTGTGGATAATGTGTATAACTTTGTGCATAACTTTGCAAAACCCCTTATTTTTTCATAAATATTCACATATTTGTTATATTTAAATTATTATCTACCAATTTTTTACATATATTTTTTTAATTGTTATTATCATTTTTTGTGGATAATGTGTATAACTTTGTGCATAACTTATTATTACTATATCTTGGTTGTGTATAAACTGTCAAAAAACTCTTAATATATTATTTTGTCCAAAAAAAATTTTTTTATTCACATAAAAATTTTAACACATATTTTTTCCACAAGCAAAATATTCCTGTTAATTATATATTGTGGATAATGTGTAAAACTTGGCAAGACTACATTCAACTGTAGCGGTGATGTGATTATATTGACGATATTATGCCTTAACCTTTTTTGCTAATGTGATAAAATATTAGTAGAATCGTGGAATTTGTGGGATAAGCCTCGTTCAATCTTAGCACGTTGGTGCTATGAGCTAGAGAAATTCCCACTTCTATAAGTGGTGAGAGCATGTCGCTTTCCTATACTTTATCGGCAAAAAAAAATATTTTAACATATTTTATTAACATGTTAAAATATCTTTTTGGCACGCCCAGTAGGATTTGAACCCACAACCTTCTGATCCGTAGTCAGACGCTCTATCCAATTGAGCCATGGGCGCACACCCCTTACAACACTCCACATTCAAAAGTATACTTAGTAAAAAACTCTTTGTCAAGGAAACTTTTTGTTGATTTTTTTATGACGGGAAAATGAGAGGTTCTGTATCCTCTCTTATTTCTTTTCTAATCTTATATTATGTTCATTGGATTTATCAGGCATTTCGTTAGCTTTTTTTATTTCTTCTTTTGGCATTTTTTCTTTGTCCATATTAAATATCTTTTTTATAAATTCTAAAAATTTGTCAAATATCTCCTTTATCTTTTCATATAAACTTTTGTCTTTATCCTTAATTTTTGACGATGTCTCTTCTACTATATCTTCTATTGACTCTACTGTTTTTTTATTACTAACTTTTCCTTCACCTCTTCTATCTAGTACATTATTTATTTTTTCAAATACTTCTTCCATATATGATTCTGCTTCTTGAATATCTATTTCATCAAAAGAATTTTTGTATGCTAACTTATTACGTGCCAATCTTGCTGCTTCTTTTGCTGCTTTTTTCGCCATATTTACCCTGTTCATTTCATCTACTACTTCATCCGATGGCAAATTACTAAACAACCACTTTGCATTTTCTTCTTTTCGTCTTTGTTCATCCAATATTTCATCTAATCGTTCTTTTGCTTTTTGTGCTTCTTTTTTTCCTGCTGCTAATCTTTGTTCATCCAATAT
>JBGUYI010000051.1:0-4627 GCA_045118635.1 Acetivibrionales bacterium | reverse complement strand
ATTGATAAGAATCTGTTTTAAAACATTATAATAACCATGTAAAGTTTCTTGCCAATCGAAATATGCACCAACAATGGTGTTTGTAGCCTTATCAGCAGCCAAATGCAAACAAGCTTTTTTGTTACCAAACCACAAATGAATAGACCCATCCATTTCCGTAATTTCACCAAAATATTTAGGTTTTTGTCCACGAGGGTGAGAATCTCTTAATTCTACTTCATGATTTGCAATAATTTCAATTTCTTCATCAGTTTTATTTTTTACAAGTTTTTGTTTTTGTAATTTTTCTTTAAGTGCTTTTTTCTTTGTTGCTTTTCTTGCTTTTGGAGAAACAAAACTAGCCTTTGTTAATGTTGTATATAGGAAGTTATATGAAACCTTGATGTTTTCATGTTCTAAAAGATAGTCATGAAAATGTTTAAAATTAAAGCCTTGATATTTGTTTTTGTAAAGTAGTATAATATTATTGGAGATAGGTTTAGGGATGGTTTTAGCAGGTTTCCTTGATCGGTTGCCATGGACAAACCCCGCTTTTCCTTTCTCCTTATATGTATGTATTAATCTGTTAATTTGTCTTTCAGTTAAGCCTAATATTAGTTGTACTCTTTTTTTATTTCCTCCATTATCAACTAATTTTTTTATTTCTTCGTATTTTTTTGATTCATTCATACGTAAACACACCTTTCTCAATGTATAACACCTCCCAAAAAATATATATTTTTTTTCCGAGTTTTTTTCTTTGTTGAGACATTTTCATAAGTTAATATTTAAGACATTATCATAAGTTAATCATAATAATTAAAATTAAAAAAATGTTGACATTTTGTTTACGAGAAAGTTATACTAAGATTGTAATTTTTTTAGAAAGTAGGTTGATTTTATGAAAAAAGGATTTTTAAAGGCTTTATGTTTGGCAGGAGTATTAGCTTTTACAATACCAGTAGTAGGTTATTGTGATAACATAAGTTATGAGAAAGAAAGTGTAGTTTTAGAGGATTATACAGAAGATGACATTCTTAGTATAATAGAAGAAGGAGATTTAGAAAAAGTAAAAGAGCTTATAGAAAATGGAGTATATATTCATGCAAATTTTTTTCATATTGCTTTTAATAAGAATCAAATAGAAATTGCAAAATTATTAATAGAAAATGGAGTAGATGTTGGCATAAATGGTGAACTTTTTCTTGCTGTAGAAGAAGGGGATTTAGAAAAAGTAAAAACTCTTATAGAAAATGGAGGAGATGTTAATTGTGAAACTTTTATGCTTGGGGGATATCATCATTCATTATTAGAGGAAGCATGTATTAAAGGCAATTTAGAAATTGCAAAATTATTGATAGAAAACGGGGCAGATGTTAATTTCAATGATGATCATGGATGCTCACCATTTATGTATGCATGCTGGAGTGATAATTTAGAGCTTGTAAAATTATTAATAGAAAACGGAGCTGACATTAATTTCATTGGTGAGCATGCAGGTGACACTACAAGATCACCACTTTGGCACGCATGTACAAATGATAATTTAGAACTTGCAAAATTATTGATAGAAAATGGTGCTGACGTTAATATGCGCGAGCTTTACTATGTTGGAGATATTGAGTTTGTAAAAATATTAGGATACCCTGATTGGTTTTATAATACTCCATTATATTATGCTTGTTATAAGGGAGATTTAGAACTTGCAAAATTACTAATAGAAAACGGAGCCAATGTTAATATTTATAATGCCTATGGGGATACTCTTTTGGATGTTGTTATTACACACACTGGAATTAGCGTTGGTGACAGTGGGCATTGGAAAAATATCTTAAGTCCTACTGAGATATCTAATAATTTAGAAATTGCCAAACTACTAATAGAAAATGGGGTCGATGTCAATGATTGTGGCAAGGGTGATTTTGGAATTCCTCCTTTAACTTTAGTTCTTAGGGGAGATACCAATAATTATAGAGAAGATGAAATTGCAAAATTATTGATAGAAAAAGGAGCAGACGTTAATCGTTGTAGTAGTCCTGGGGGAGAACCACCACTTATTACAGCCATTTTTTACAAAAGAGCAGAAGTCGCAAAATTATTGATAGAAAAAGGAGCAGACGTTAATGCTTATGATGGCAATGGAAATTGTCCTTTAGCTTTAGCTATTTTATATAATCAAAAAGAAATTCAAAAATTATTGATAGAAAAAGGAGCAGATGTTAATGTTTATTATGATGAAGCAGCAGCATATCAAAGTCCAGTTAAAAATGGTAGGATGCCAGTATTAATATGGGCAATTAAAAATAACGATAAACAACTTGTAAAATTACTAATAGAAAACGGTGCCAATGTTAATGCAAAAGATCATGAGGGATATACATCATTGCAGTATATAAAGGATGCAGAAATATTAAGATTATTGGAAAAAAAAGGAGTCAATGTTAATGAAAGAGATAATTATGGACGAACTCCATTGTACTACGTAGAGGATGCAGAGGTAGCAAGATTATTAATAGAAAATGGAGCAGATGTTAATATATGTGATGAATGTGGTGGAAGTTGTCCGTTATCTTTCGCTATTAGATATAAAAAAATAGATGTTATAAAAGTATTGCTAGAAAAAGGAGCAGATGTTAATTCTAAAGATTTGTATGGAAAACCTTCATTGCATTATGTGAAAGATGTAGAAATAGCAAGATTATTGATTAAATATGGAGCCGATGTTAATGCAAGAGATGATTATGGAAATACACCATTGCATTATGTAAAGGATGTAGAGATAGCAAGATTGTTGATAGAAAATGGAGCCGATGTTAATGTAAAGGATTATTTTTTAGGAGATACACCATTGCATTATGTAAAGGATGTAGAGATAGCAAGATTATTGATAGAAAATGGAGCCAATGTTAATGCTGAAGGTGAAAATGGAGATACACCATTGCATCGTGTAAAGAATGTAGAGATAGCAAGATTATTGATAGAAAATGGAGCCAATGTTAATGCAAAAAATAATGAGGGACATACACCATTGTATCATGTTTGGAATGCAGAGATAGAAAGACTATTAATAGAAAATGGAGCCCAATAAATATATAGTTTTTTTCAAAAATAAGAATGTAGGATTTCCTATATTCTTATTTTTTAATGAGTCAAAGTTTTTAATCTGTTCGACAGTGGGAAGGATATAGCTAAACAGCAAGGGTGTTCATCGTGAGGTGAAATCTGAAGGAAGCTGTAGGCAAAGAGTTGGTCTGACGAACAGAAATCACATATAGGCTATATATATGGTAAGATTAAAAAATGTAGTGTTACAATTGAAATGAAACAAAAATAGTAGAAAAAATAATTCAAATTATTAATTTAACAAAAAAATTATATGAAATGATATAAAAAAATAGAACCAAATTTTGAAGGATTAAATAATATTTTCATAGGAGTTAAAGGATGCCTAAAGTTTTTTAGTAAGTGTAAAAAAAGTTGATTTTTTTGCCGATATAATACTGTATGATTTTAACATATGATGATAATTAATAGAAGGAGTGATTGTTATGGCAAATGAAAATCGATTACAAAAGGACGTGAAAGATTTAGAAGATTACATATGTAAAAAAAATGCAACCAAAATGGATAAATTTTTAGATGGACTTGTAATAGGAAGTGTTCTTTTAGCTACTGCATCTGTAGTAGTACCTTTGTTAGCAGTTGGATTTTCAATAAATATTTTTCCGACACTAGGAATAATAGGGGGAGTACTTACATTTGTAAAGGATGTATCTTTATTGACAGCAAGTTTTGCTTTTATGAATAGAATATTGAAGGGAACTATGAATATTTCTATGGGTAATTTAAAAAAAAGATGTATTGATGAAGTTAATATAAATGTAATAGAAAAATTATCTAATAAACTTGTAAAAGAAACAATAATAATGTTAAATGCTACTAATTTAAACCTTGATTCATCAATTGTTAAGAATAGTTTTAAAGATTTTGAGAATTTGTTGAATTTAATAAAAGATAAATATAATGAAATGAAAGTTAAACCAGAGGAATTGGGTGTAGCAATTAGGGATTTAGAGGAGGCAACAGTAGATTTGGTAAGATTGGGAAAAGATACAGCTGTAAATAAGTTGTATAATGAAGTGGCAAAAATACAAGTAATTGCACATAGTTATTGTGCTAAAGATGGTGTAAGAAAAAAAGAACAATATGAAAATTCATATGTTCAACGTGCGAGAGGAGATTTTGATAATAAGAATAATGGACCAGAAATACATAAAGCAAATGTTGCCAAAAAAGTAACTTTTTTAGATGAAAGAGAAATATCACAAAGCATGTCTGAGAAACAAAGCATGCCTGAGAAACAAAATATGCATAGTGAAGGACAAGGACCAGAAAAAGGTTTGTAATTGTTTTTCAGTATAACACAAAAAACTGATACTTTTTGCAAATTTTAGTTGACACTTTGTCTCTGTAGCTATAGATGTTGTGAGATGGGGTGTCAACTATTTTTAGTTTATTAAACATAAAAATTGTTTAGTTGAATAATTCAAAAAAATAGTATTAGTCAATACGAGCTTGCGAGTATTGCTGCGCCGGATTTGTGTACCCTACGGGTACAACTTACCATTCAAATCCGTGTGCATCCACG
>JBGUYI010000050.1:0-12307 GCA_045118635.1 Acetivibrionales bacterium | reverse complement strand
TTACACCTTCTATAGCTAAACACTTATATTCTGTATATTTACCTTCCTTATCGTATATTAAAATCTTCTTTATATCATATGCATTAGGTACTTTTACTTCACTTTCATAGCCTCCAATGTCAATACCACTACCTTGTTTAAATACTGCATTTTGTAGCGTCTTATCTTTTTCATCTAAATCACTACTTTGTAATGAAACAGAATTATTATTGCTATCATAATATTCAACTTTTGATACTCCTTTCATACCCTCTACAAATGCTACCTTAATTGTATTTTGGTTAACTTTATTTACATATGTTATTTCTGGTTTCCACAACCTAGTCTTTCCATCATAACCATATAATTTTACTTGATCAACTGTTTTATCGGTACTGAAATCATAATTAGTTTGGCTTCTATTTTTATATTCTATATCTTTAGAAGTTATAAGATTTTTGTCTTCATCATAAAGTTCTATCTGTCTAACTCCTATTTCTTTAGGCGATACTACTGTTACTGTAGTTATGTCATCATTTTTCTGTACATTTGTTACTCCCATTATATTACAACTTGCTGTATTTCCTGTAGAATCATATATAACAATTTTTGCAACCTTATCAGCATCATTAGGCACACTAATTGGTATTGTTAATTCAATTACATCTGAATTTGTTTCTTCATCCTTTTTCTTTACTCTCTCATAATTTAATTCTATTTCTTTATTATCGCTCTTATAATTCTTTAATCCTATTTTTTTCTTATCGCTTTCATCTTCTTTTGTATAATATTCTATCTCATCTATCCTCTTATTTCCTTCAGCATAGACTAGCTTATTTGTTACTATAGCTTTACCATTGTTGTCAAAACATACAATCTTATCTACCCTATGATTACCTTCTCTATATTTTAAATCAAATCCTGCTGTTGTTCTTTCTATGTTCTGTATTGAAACTATTCTTGATGTTATTTTTTGTTCAAAGTTATCTGGTAGTAAATTATCAAATCTTTCTATAAAGACATTAACATGAACTGCATCAAATAAATCTGTAACCTTTGCTTTCTTTTGGTTAATTAAATCATTTGATCTTTTATATACTCTATCTTGTTTACTATCGTCAACTTTATTATCTTTTGTTGTTATCTTAGTTTTTAATTTCTTACCAATATTTCCTGTAGCATATCTTTCACCTATATTCTGAACATCTTTCATCTTAGCATATCCTATAATCTCACCTTCGTATATATATAACGGCCTAATTCCATATCCTTTTCCTTCAGTTTCTTCACTATTAGAAATTGTACTTCCGGGACTTACTCCATCTGATTCACACGCTTTAGTATAAATTTCTTTTTCAATTACTTCTTCGTCACTAAGCATATAACATTTGTCATAATCTACTTGTGTATATATTAATTGAACTTTTCTATTTGATTTTTTTAAATCTCCTTTTAAACTGGTATTAGCCATTTGCGATAAAACATCCATATCTTTTATTTCATATACTCTTTTACCATCTAAACTTTCTAAAAGTACACAGTATTTTTCTTCTCCGTCCTCTTTTATTCTACCAAATTTTGTAACTCGCAACGTTTCTGGTGCTATCATAGGTATATCTCCAGCAGTTGGACCTTTTGATGCTCCCATTCTTCCTATTATTTCTCCTTTTTCTATAATTCTATATTCATCTACTTCTTCAAATTTACCACTTTCTCTCCAATCAGCACCAAGTTTATTGCCTAATATTCCATTTACCCAGCTAGAAAAAGTACTAAGCTCTGAGAATGTATATCTTCTCTCATAATCTAGGCTTGTAAGTTGCAGTGTATAGCCTGTTTCTTTATTCCAACCAGCCATAGTTACTATACAATTTTCTGGTGCTATTATTTCAGTCTCTTCACCTAAATCATCAAAGTATAAATCACCATTACTATCCATTTTTATAATTCTTCCCTTAAATGCTATTGCTTCTTTAGCAGCTATCTTGTTTTCTTTTTCAATATTTTGTGTCTCGCTATTAGGTTCCTCTGTTAAATATTTTTTAAATTCCCTCTTTTCAGCTAATTCAGCATTTACATCATAATATTTTTTATCCCATTTTGCATATGAATAAATGTAATTTTGATTATACTTTTTATCTATACTATCTACTGTAGGACTATAATTATCATTGTTTCTATTAAATACATTGTCTAATTTATCTAATACTTTACTACCTACTGAAACTAGTCCTATATATTCTTTTATTTTATAATCTGGTATTGTTCTTAATTTTATTCTTAACAATCCATTATCATCTCGTCCTACTTCTAATATTTCACAATACCCTGGATCCAAATATCTAATTTCATTTATTTTTCTCTTTAGATTTGTATTATTATTATTATCTTTTTCAACAGTATACTCTAAAACTTTCGCAATTAATTCTCCCTGTTTTATTCTATACTTGTCATATTTTCTTAATTTCAAAAACATTGCGTCTCCTAATTTTTGTATTTCTTCACCCCTATATTTCTCATTTTTCGACTCAATCACTTTATACTCTACAATATCTTTTGTTTTTATATCAAGTAATTTAAAGGAGGTTATTTTGTCTCTTCTATAAATATCTCTAAAGTTTACCTCTAGTATTTTATAATTTCCATTAGCATAAACTCCAACATTATCTTTTGGATCTAGATCTTTTGGAATTAAACCTAAAAATTCACCTTTTTCAATATCAATTTCTTCATCAAAAACGTAATACTTTGAATCCCAATATGGATCTATTTTATCTAACAAATTCTTTGTTGTATCACTAAAGGTTATTATGTTATCATCTTCTTCTGAATACGTTTTAGAAAGACCATTTTCATATCGTATATCTATTTTTGAACCGTTTTCAGTGTAACCTATATTTTGGACAGAACCTGATTTATCTGAAACTATTGCCCCGCCATAAATTCTAGAACCTAAACCATTTTCTTTTTCTTTTTTTGTCATGGCAAATCTATATTTACCTTTTTCATAAACTGGTATAATAAAATCTGGTTCTACATCTAAAACAGAATTGGTGCTATCTTCATTTAGTTCAACAAAAATATAATCATATACATCACCTTTTTTTATTTGTTCTAACTCTTCTCTATATGTTGCAATTTGATTTTTTGCTATCTCAATTTGTTCATCATTATTTTCTCCTTCTAACATCTCATCAATCTTCATTTGTTCCTCGGTTATCTTTTTCTGTATATCTTCTGCCTTTCTTCTTTCTGAAAGAGGCACAATACTCTTACCAAAAGTACCTATTACTGTGCCTTCTGGAATTATTATATGTTCGTAAGTATAATCTCTTTCATTTCTATCAAAACTTTTTTCACCAGATGGTGTAACTTCTAACAATTCATTATTTTCACCTATCTTTATTTCGTAAAAATCACCACTCTCACTTGATGACTTGTAATCTAATTTTACTTTTGCATTAAAAAACTTTGAAATTTCTTCTATACCCATAACCTTATATTCTCTCGCTCCGTCTTCGCTTGTAAAGTTCATACAAACAACCTCTTTGCCTTTTTCTATTGGCTCATATTCTTTATATATCTTCATTAATTTTAAGTTTTCGGGAGCTGTAATTGCTGTTTTTTCATATGTATAAACTTGAGCTCCTATTACATTCTCTTTATCAGTTGTCTTTTTTGTATAATATGATTTAGGATATCCATATCCTCCATATTTTTTCTGTATCATAGCATTTAGAGCCTCGTCTATTGATACTTCATCAAAACCTGATGCTCCACCTACAAACCTATTAAATGTATTTTCTATATCGTTAATTTTTGTATCTAATAAATCAGGTATTGTTTCTTTTAATTCTGGATAAGCTTCCTCATCTTCATAATATAAGTCCATTATATAATTCACTTTATTTTCATTGCTAAATTCTCCATCATCTTCTATGGCATATAACAAATTGTCTTCCATATAAATTCTATATAACTTCTCTTTTGCATCTTTTAAATCTTCCTTTATTTTATTTAAACTTTCATCTTGTTCAGTATCTACACCATTCATAATAATGAGATTGTTTAATTTTGCTATATCGTTATCTAAATCTTCTATCTTTATTTTGATATTTTCTTTCTTTATTTTATTATCTTGTATTTCCTTTTCCTTCATCTCAATATTATTAAGTGCTGCCTCTATCGTTTCTAATTCAGCTTTTGAATTTTCAAGCGTTTCCTTTATACCTTTTGCAGCTATATACTTTTTGAAATTTTCATAATTGTTATCTTCTTTGAATTTTTTCTCTTCTTTTGATAATTCTTGATTTGTGCTTTCTTTTTCTAATATATTCAATAATTTTTCTTTTGTAGGTTTATCTAAATTTATAAATTGTGTTTCTAACTCTTCTTCTATTTCTTTGTAACCTTTTTCTACAACTGTTTTTCCTTCTTTATTAAGAAATGTTCGTCCATAATATTCTATTTCTAATTCTTGTATTTGTTGTTCTATCGCTATATAAACACCCTCTACAGTGCTAATAACACTAATCAACTGTTCTTTTGTTATGTCTTCGCTTCCTTCTTGTTCTTTTTTTATTTTATCTATTGTTTCTTGGTCTAAATCTTCTATAATCTTTTTATACTTATAAATAATATCTGTAACTTCTTCCTTTTCCCTTTCTGCCTTTATTTGTTTTTCCAACTCTTTTATATTATCATCTATATCTTTTATAGTTTCTATTTCTACATCTTTATATTTCTCTCTCTTGCTTTCATCTTTTATACCATCTAAACCTTCTTGTAATAATATTTTTTCATCTTTTTTATTCTCTATCTCATTTTTTAAATCTTCAATACTATTTTGTGACGTATTTGCCATATTCAATTCTTTTTCTCTTACTTGTTTCTCCAATTCTTCTTTTTCAGAAAGTGCATCTCTATAACGCCAATAATATACATCTTTTATTTTACCTGCTTTGGTTTCAGAACTTCTTATTAAATTATTTAACGAAACATCTGTTGGTTTATCAGATTCTCCATTTACTATTTTATAAAAATTTTCAAGTTGTTCTTTTCTAGCTAATCCAGTAGCTAATGCTTGCTCCCAATACTTACCGAATCTAAAAGAATATTGTAACATCTCCGCCTGCTCTTCATATCCCTTAAACATCTCTCTTCTATTTATTTCATATTTTTGATTTTCTGTATATGTTATCTCAACATATTTTTTCTTTTGAGCTTCTTCACTTTGTTCTTTGTCACCTTTTTCTAGATTATTACCCATTAAATCATATTTATTACTAAGTATTGCACCTGTACCTTGAACCCAATCTAGTACAACCCCCGAAACTGCTGTTGTTGCCCCAGTAACACAATATAAAACTCCTTCAACTGCTTTTTTTGCACCCCAAGCTAATGAGTCTAGCATACCTTTTAAAATCTTTGCCGTACCTTCTAGATATATGGCTATAAATCCTCCTAATAAAGATCCAAACCTCATTCTAGCTTCAATAGCAAGCTGCCAAAATAATTTTATTTGAAATTTTATAATCGCATCAAATATTAATAAGCCTATAACTATAGCAATTATAATTAAAGCAGGAAATGAAAATAATATTGGTGACAGTAAGCTCCATAATGCTGATAATATTACATTTGACAATTTAAACACAGCTTTTCCGTATAGACCAAACATAGCCCCTAGTCTATCTGAACCAGGTATTTTAACGTCTTTCCCTTTTGAATTTCCTTTATATTTAGACCATGCTCCTTTTTTACCTGTTTTTAATTCCATATATTTGTCACCTCACCATTTGCTTTATCGCTCTTAAACTAATTATCGGAATATTTACATAATTAAATAATTTATTCTTCGGATGTTTTATCATCACTTGATATATCATATGTTATGCTAGCTTGTCCCTTATTATGGATAGATGGGACTTTATATTGTGCACTTACAGGACCATCACCTGCGATTTCTTTTAAATATTCTATTTTTTCATCTAATTTGTCTAATTTATTTTGCATCCTTTGAATTTCATTTTGTTGTTTTGAATATTTATCTTCATTAGCTTTGGTCATATAACTTCTTTCCTCATTTCTTTTTATCTCATTTTCTTGTTCTTTTTGACTTATTTCACTTTTTAATTTTTCTCGCTGGTTTTCATACTTTTCCATTCTCGCTCTTGCTTGTTTTCTACTCTTTTCCATTCTTTTATTTTCTCTTTCTATATCATTTTGAAGTTTTTCCATTCTTTTTTGTTCAACATCATTAAGAGGTTCTTCTTTTTCCTTAAGATTATCTAACTTTTCTTGTAATCTTTGTTTCTTATTTTCTGAATCTCTATAATTAAGTACTAAATTCCCTTCTACTGTATCACTAGAATTCATTATTCTTACATATTCTCTGCTCCAACCACCATTCATTATATTACTTGATATTGAAGGAGTTAACATATCTTTCATAATTGTTGAAACTTCAATTTGTCCATTTTTGGAACCTGCTGCTTTATGCCACACTCCACTTGTTACTCTTTTTGTCGCTACTGCTAAATTCTTTACAGCATCTGCTTGTAATGTAAAAGGTAATACTGATGCTTTTAACGCTTTTCCTGTAGTATATTGTAAAGTTTTTTGGAACACCTCTAGCTCTTCCTTTCCTCCATTTCCATACCATTCTTGTAATTTCTTCTTATCTTTTGATACTTCTTTCATTAATACACGCATAAGGTCATTTCCTCCGCCTCTTGCTCCCATTGCAATTAAACTTGGAATACCTTTCTTCACTGCATACTTTGAACCTTTTTTAATAACATTATCATATGTAGAAAGTTTAATTAATGATTTTGCTCTCTTCTTGATTTTACTTCCTGCAAAATCTCCATATTTTTCTATATATTCATTTCTACTTTTATTAAAATTATCTATATTAGACTTGTAATAAAGTTGTTTCTTAACTAAATACTGATTTTCAACATTCAATTTTTGACGTTCTTTAGGGTCTGTTACTTTACCTAATTTATCTTTATTCTTTTCTATTAATTTACCAATTCCATCAACTTTTTTACCATATGATTTGATATTTGCATTATATGTTTTTATCAATCTATTTTTAATTACAGCAATCTTATCCTCATTTGCTCCTATTTCTGCTTTAAGTCTTGCTATCTCTCCATTAGCTCCTCTGACTTTTGATGATTGTAATTCCTTTATTCTATCTTTAGCATTATTTATTTTAGATTGTATACTATCAATTTCACTCTTAGCATCACTCTCTTTTTTCAAACCTTTTAACTGTTTAGCTAATTGTCTTTTTCCCCCAAGTTCTTTTGCTTTTTCTCTAATATCTTCTCCTTTCATAAACACACCAAATTGTAGCGCGTGTGTTTTCTTTCCTAACTTATCTAACTTTTTATTTAAGCTTTTTAATTTTTTACTATTTGGATTATCTTTATATTTATCTACTTCATTTAATGTTTTTATATATTTACCCAAATTCCTTTTTGCAAGTTCATCATCAACCTTATTGTACATATATTTTTCTCCAGCTACTCCAAACTTTCCAATTTTTCTAGCACCTTTGACTACTGGGATAGCTATATTTGCAACTCCATAATAAGTACTAACAATAGCACTTATTCCAGAACTAACGCTAATAGAAGCACCACCAGTATTAAATCCTAATCCTCTAGCTATTGTTTCTACCTGATCCATTAATGCAAAAGTTCCTAATATTACACCTGTAGCATAAACAAAACTTGTATTACCAATAAATCGATAAGCTTTACTTCCTATTAATATGGTACCTCCACTTTGCAAAAACATAAACAATATAACCATAATTAATATAACGTTATACAACATATATGTTACTAAAACACCCAAAAAAGTTTTTACCCATCCTTCAAAAATATGTTTTGTATTTTTTGAAACTCCACACGCCATAGCCACTGGAGCTATTATTATTATTAAAAGAAATACTACTGTTTTTTCCGCAAATTTAGCAAGTAGTATTAATACATTAAAATCTATATATATTAATATTAACCCTTGTATTAGTCCAGCAAAACTTCCAAGACTTTCTACTGTAGCCTTATCTATTCTTAGAGAACTTGCAACATTGGTTAATATTATAGTTATCATCTTAGATAACGTCATATTCTTTTTTATTCCCATAACCTCTGCATCGTACAATAATTCAAATAGTTTATCAACCATAGGAGAATATATTTTATTTATTATCCACACTATAATATCCTGTGAATAAAATATTATAATTGAAAATATTATAGCACGACCTGCGATTTTTATTGCTTCATCCGTTTCAAAACCCATATATGAAAACAACGACTTTATTAATTGCCATAAAACTATCAATATTATAACCATAAGTGCTATTTTTTCCATAGTACCTCTAAATGCTTCGATAATTTTTCCAAACTGTGTTGTATTATTAGTAAAAAAAGTTTCATCTATTGAAAAATTTACTTTAACTTTTTTTAATACCCACACAAAAGTAGAATGAATTAAAGTTAACATAAATGAAAATCCTATATTAACCAAAAAAAATACTATAGGGAAAAATGATTTAATCGCACCAGACAATAATTGATATACAGCACCACTCACACCTGTCTTAAAGCCTAAATCCATATCATCCATTCTATAGCTATCTCCCTTCTATAATTAGTATTTTTTTAAACAAATCCAATACAACCATATTTAATTTCTCTTAAAAAACTAACTTCTATAAAATTCTAATATTACCTCTTTATTTTTTATATTACTAAAAATCTATTTTTTAGCCTCCAATATTAAGTTCTGCACCTTCACCATTTTTTTTGCCTCCAATTCTAAGCATTACACCCTTACCTTTTTTCGCAGTACTTGTTTTTTTCTCTGGCTTTTTAGATGGATCTTTAGATGGAGCTTTAGATGAATCTCCTAATAGTGACGATGCTGGAATAGTTTGAATAAATCTATTTAATTGATTTGTACCTTCTCCTATTGAAGCAAATCCTAAATCATCTATTATAGAAACTGCATTTTGCCCAATTGACAATATTCCCCATACTATAAATAATAACCTAAACGCACTTACACCCTCCAATGTGCCTTCCCAAATAAATCCCGAATTTTTTTCTCCACTAGTTACCCTATCTGTTACATAATACAACATAGCTATCATTGTGTATTGTAAACACTGATATAATATAGCACTAGTAAAGAAAGTAACCCATTTAGAAAAAATCTTATTTGTAGTTTTTGTTACTCCACACGCAAATGCAATCGGAGATATAACTATCATAAGAATAACATTCATATACTTTTCTGCAATATCTATTGCTATCTTTAAAAGTTTTATATCTATAGCTAATATAAGACAAAATTTAACTAAATCTCCATAAGTCTCGAGTCTAGAAAATTCTGCATTCTCTAATATTTCATATATAGACATTATTGCTTTTTTCATATTAACAGAATATGCAAGACTACCTACACTTTCTGTCGTTAGATTTATTTTGCCTATTTTTTCTGCTACTTGATTAAACATTCCTACTACCAATAAACATATTTTCTTAGAATTTACTACCAAAAATCCATATAAAATTAATTTACCTCCTATTTTCCATCCTTCTTCGGTTGGTGTTTGTCCAAAATAAGAAAAATATATTTTAAATAAATGCCACATTCCTACTAATATAATGGTAGCAAGCCCTATTATTTGCATCTTTTGATAACAATAATTAAGCAAAAGACCCATTATTTCAGATTCATCTAATGAAAGCATTTTTTCATTTATCATAAATTCACCAATAAATTCTGTTATAAATGGTTTCATAAGTGCATCATGAAACAACCATATTAAAGCATCTACTAAAGAAGAAACAAGTAAATCTATCATGCCTAAAAAAATTTCTTCTACCATGGCTACAGCTTGCTTAGCTATTTCTTCTAATGAAGCAATTCCTCCCGTTGTCTCATAAGTCATAAACCATTCTCCTTTCTTTATTAGTCAATTCAAATTAGCCCCACTTTCTCGAAGATTTTAACATACTTGCTAAAGTCTCGGATGGTGCTTCCATCATCCTTCCTGCTTGGAATCCTAATTGTTTTACCAAATCATCAGCTTGTTCTATTAAACTAACGAATACTATAATAATTACAGCGCCCTTTATCATATTACCGCCATCATAAACATACAAAATCTTTTGCATACTCTCTGAAAAAACTTTTATTAGAAAATACTTGATAAAAATTGCCACTAATAATCCTGTAAATGATTTTACCCAAGCATTAAATATTTGACTTGTAGCCTTGGTTACTCCACACGCAATAGAAATGGGTGCTATTATAACAAGAAATGCTGTTCTTACATACTTTTCTCCTAAATCTACTGCTATGCCTAATAGTTTTACATCGGTTGCTAATAAAAAACCAAACATAATAATAGTAACTACCATATTAATTGTCTGAGGAAAACTATCTATATACGCGTTTTTAACCGTATCTAAAAAATTTTCTCCTTTTACACTATCATTCAAAAATGTTTTAAAATTCTCACCATATTCATTTAACCAAGTTACATTAAATGTAGTTAAGTTTAAATCACTCACAAGACTTCCAAAAAAGTCTAATATTAAATAACATATGGTTCTTGATTCATATATCAAAAATCCATATAACATAAACTTTAATCCTATTTTCCAAGCTTCCTCCTCTTCTGTACCCAATCCTAAAAAGCTAAAAAAGCCTTTAAATATATGCCATGCTACTACAAGTATTAATACTGACATCGCAAGTGTTTCAAATGGTGAACCAAAATCATTAATTATTGATGTCATTATTTTATCTTCTCCGTTTAACATATCAGCACTGACAATAAATTGTTTTGTTAATGCTTCTACTAGAAACATACAAACACCGTGCACTATATCAGTTGCAAATTGAAATATGGTAAGAATTATTCCACCTATATATTGTGCAATTATAGGCCAAAGTGCAACTATAATAACAGTAATAATTGTGATCATAATTTAAACTCCCCTTTTAGTATTCTAACTATCCTAAAACAATTTCAAGAAAATGTTCTTTGTGCTTTCCATACCTAAATTGAATTTTATTCCACCTGATAATCCGAATTCTTCTAAAATTTCTTCAGATTTATCCATCACAAACGCAACAGCTAAATATACAAAAACTAAACTCCAATTTTTACTATTGCTCTCACCTAATCTTCTTCCATAAACAGTAATAAGTTTTAATAATATAATCTGTATCATTTGTATAGATATCCCACCTGCAAATAATTTAACCCAAGATTTTAATACATCTGATGTAGCTTTAGCTACCCCACATGCAACTGCTAGAGGAGCTAGCATTATATAAAAAATTACATTAACATATTTTTGAATTATTGTTAACATAAAAGAAAACATCTTATAATCAACATATATAATAACAACTGCTTTAAAAAGAGCAAGACTGATACTATTCCCTGTAAATGAACTCATATATTCACCAATACCAACATTCCCTAACACATTATCCATCAAATTATCTGTATTAACACTCTCAGCTACTCTTGAAACTATTTTTCCACTTTCAACTCCTAATTCTACTGATAAAATGTAATTTCTTATTGCTGTAACTGGACCATCTATTATAAACCAACAAATATCTCTTATGTAATAAACAAAAAAACCAAAAAACAATGCTTTTAACCCTACTTTCCATGGTTCTTCTATCTCTTGGTTTAACCCTAAAAAGCCGAAAAATGCTTTGAAAATTTGCCAACTTGCTATAGTAACAAGTATAACAAGTGCTATGTCTTCTATTTCTATTCTTATTGCATTGCCATTTCTAATACCCTCAAACCCAAAATTCATCAATGTATGTACAAAACCTTCTTGCGACATTTCTCTACCTATTAAAAATGTATATCCCTTTGAAAAAAATACCATCAATACTGTAAAAACATAATGAATTAAACCTGTAATACAATCTATAGCATATGCTACAATAAGACCTACTGTCCTTTCAATTGTACTCATTAACATAACCATCATTGCCACAATTAACACAATAGTCAACACTATCACCTCGTTCCACTATACACAATCAATATCATCTTTTTATTATGTTACACAAAATTTTTTGTAAAGTATTATCAATAAATTACATATATAAATTCGTGCATATCTTATATTAAAAATCAAAACTAAATCTTAGTATACAAACACCCCTCATTCAGGGTCAATACGAGCTTGCGAGTATTGCTGCGCCGGATTTGTGTACCCGGCAGGGTACAACTTACCATTCAAATCCGTGTGCATCCACG
>JBGUYI010000049.1:0-6996 GCA_045118635.1 Acetivibrionales bacterium | reverse complement strand
TTTCTCCTTTCTTTATATTTTTAGTATTCGTTAGTTTTCTCGTTTTGTCAAAATACTATTTTTTAATTCTTAGGCAAAATATTCACTAATTTTCTCGTTTCAATAAAATACTATTTTGTGTTTCTTCACCAAATATGCACGAAATGCGTAAAATTATCTAGGGGAAAAAAGTATTTAGAAAAAAGCGTGCCATTAGATGGAGATAACAATTAGACTGTGTTTTGGTTATTCCTTTAACCTAGTCTCAATAACCTTACGAGATAAGTGTATTTTGCCAAGTATTAGATAAAAAAATTAGTTTAACAAAAATACATTAAAATTTAGTATTGTTGCAAAAATGAGCCACAACATATATGGTATTTGAAGATATGCTGCAATAGGTTTTATTTTAAAATATAAACTTATCATTTCTAATACAACAAGACATAATAAAACAAGCCAAATTGTAGCAAACAAATACATTTTAGCATTAAAAAATATTATAGGCCAAATAAAATTAATCAACAACTGTATTCCGTAAACCACAAGTGATTTTTCCCTGAGCTCAGATTGTGACTCAAATACTATGTATGATGATATCCCCATTAATGTATATAAAATTGTCCATACTATCGGAAACAAAATAGATGGAGGCGAAAAAGATGGTTTGTTAACATTTTGGTTATAAAATTTTATTCCCTCTCTTATAATAAAACCTGATAAACCACCTACTGTTAATGGTATTGCTAAATTAATTAATAATGATTTTACTTTTACCAAAAATATCACTCCTTTTTTTAATTAATACTAGTATATGATATTTTTTGCATTGTTAGTAAAAATATTCAAAATTCTTTATTTTTAATTATGAATTATGGAAATTGTCAATAACTTTTCTTATTATTGTGTATTTTTAGATATATTATTACAAATTTCTACAAAAAAAATAAACTGAACATATTGCACATTTTAACAGACTCTGTTAGACTAGTATCTAGGGATTTTTGTTTGTTTTAATAGTTTAAGAGAAAAAGGAAGGTTTTTTTATGAATGATAAGTTGAATACACTTACTGCAAGGCAAAAAGAAGCATATCTTGCTATAGAAGCTTTTATAGCTGAAAAGAAAATGCCACCAACTGTTAGGGAATTAGGAGAGCTTTTAGGAGAAAAAACTCCTGGTGCTGTTCAGGGAATTATAAACAGATTAGCTGAGAAAGGTGTCATAAAAAAAGAATTAGGCGTAGCTCGTTCTATACAATTGGTAGATTCTAATTCTATGTATTTAAAAGCTGCGTATGTACCTGAGTTAAAACGTATTAATAAGAGAAACCTTAATGATTTATTAAATATTTATAATTTAATTGCTTATCACCCTGTTTCTGTTGATATTTTTGGTGAAGAGGCTAGTGAATGTTTCTTCTTAGATTGTCCTGATAACAGTCTTACAAAAAGTAATTTACAGTATGGTGATACTTTATTAATACATAAGACATCTGACTATGAAAATTTCAAAAATAAAGATATTGTTTTAGTATTTTATGATAATCATTTATTATTAAGATATTTTTACAAATCTGATGAACCTAACAAAATAATTTTGAAAGCAGATAGTAATCTACTAAATAAAGAAGAATTCTTAACAGAAGATGTAATCCTAATAGGTAAACTTGTTGCTAAGATTCAAAGATTCTGATTCTCGTGACAATTTCCCCCACCTACAGCTAAAATTTTTGCCATAAAATTCTCGGTGTTGAGGTAGGGGGTTTTTTTGCACTAATCACGCAAACAGTCGGTTCTCGGTACGAATAGCACTAATGTGCTAAGACAGTACGAGGATTGTTCCGCACACCCTGCGGTTTTGCTAATATTTTATCACATTAGCAAAAAATGTTAAGGTAAAATTTATTAAAACATACCTTTTTTCAATAGAAGTATAGCTGTTATCAATGACACTACAATAGATACTACAACTATAAATAAAAATCCAAAAGGATTTTGGGCAAATGGTAACGAAGCATCCTCGGCAAACGGTAGTGGAACGTTCATGCCATAAAAGCTAGATATTATTGTCGGAACGGATAGCACTACCGTTATCGCTGTTAAAAATTTCATCACTATATTCAAATTATTTGATATTATAGACGCAAAGGCATTCATCATACTATTTAAAATAGAGCTATATATATTTGCCATTTCTATGGCCTGCTTATTTTCTATAATAACATCTTCTAATAAATCTTGATCTTCTTCATACATCCTAAGATGTTTCCACCTTAATAATTTTTCCATAACTATTTCATTAGATTTAAGAGATGTCCTAAAAAACACCAATCCCTTTTCTAATTCTAATTGTCTAAATACTTCTTCATTGCCTGTAGATTTATGAAGGTTCTTTTCGATAGCCTCAGTCTTCTTGTCTATATGCTTTAAATCCTTTAAATAAGCAGTAGCTACACTATGTAAAATTTGTAACGTAAACCTAGTTTTCATAAACGTATATAAATCTTTCACTTTTCCATCTTTAAAGTCTTCTATTATAGGAGTTTCCTTCAAACATATAGTTAATATATGCTCATCTAAAACTAATATACCCAATGGAATAGTTTCAAACCTCAAAGTTTCTTCATCATCACAAACAACAGGTATATCAACAATTATTAATTTTTGATCATCCTCTATATCTATTCTTGGTCTTTCCTCTTCATCTAATGGATCTCTAAGAAAGTTCGGAAGAATATCTAATGTTTCTTGCAAATAGTTTAACTCTTCCTCTGTAGGATTTACCAAGTTTATCCAAGCTTTTTTTTCTATAACATCTATTTTTTCTAGTGGATCTCCTATAGATCTCGTAACAAAAAATTCCATCATTTTAGATCACTTCCTTAAATTATCTTTTTTACTCTGCAAGAAACATTATATATATTTTTTCACCATATGTAAAGAACATGAATCAAAAAATATAAGAAAATCTCTCTAAATCACAATTCTTAATTACAAAATCACTCTAATTTTTGCTGCTCATTTTTCATTTTTTCTTCAACTTGCCTTATAACCTCATTAATACAAGCATCATCAAAAGCATTTTCCCTTGCTATTTGTCTTCCTATATACTCCATTTCCCTCTCATACTCTCTTCTTTTGTATTCTTCTTCCTCTTCTTTTTTTCGTTTTTTATAAATTTCTTCATTCTTTGCATTTAATACCCAAAAAGGTACATCTGATGCCTTCTTTCCACCATAGAAAAAATCTATTAAGCTCATAATAATCACCTCCATCTAACAAAACTATTCTTATAACTCTCTAGCTTGACACTATGTTTTTTTCTTTGTTGTGTAGTCTAATTACGTAAAGTAAAAAGTTTTTGCCTCTAAAAAATATATATCTTCATCCTTATTAAGATGTTTTCTCATGAGATAAATATTTTTTAACCTTTTACATCTTCCTATAATTTAACCTCCTACTAAATTTTACTATCTTTTATTATTCTAGTCAACATATGGTTTATTGTGGTGTTTTTAGATTTTGGATAAAAGATTCCAAACAATTTAGCAAAATCACGCGCATCTGTATCTGAAATTAATCCATTTGCGGTGCTTTATAATTTAAGTGAGAATAGGACCTTATAGCAAACAATTCTGGCAAATAAAAAAACAATAACACTAAATTTATATTCAATTAAAATAAATTAACAACTGTAGAAATATATTCTAAAAGAAATGAAAAATATAACCTACATTCCATTACACTTAAGTAACGAAATGTAGGTCATTTTACTACAAAATACCATTATATCTTGTATTATTTAATTTCAGCTGTTGCTCCAACTTCTTTTAATTTAGCTTCTATTGATGCTGCTTCATCTTTTGATACAGCTTCTTTTAATGTTGCTGGTGCTGAACTTACTAAGTCCTTAGCTTCCTTTAATCCTAATCCAGTTATTTCTCTTACTACTTTAATAACTTTTATCTTTTCTGCTCCAGCATCCTTTAATATAACATTAAATTCTGTTTTTTCTTCTGCTGCACCAGCTGCACCTGCTGCAGGAGCTGCTGCAACTGCTACAGGAGCTGCTGCTGATACTCCAAATTTTTCTTCTAATTCCTTTACTAATTCTGACAATTCAAGAACTGTCAATGCTTCTACTTCTTCAATTAATTTTAATACTTTTTCGCTAGCCATTTTCAATTTCCTCCATTTATAAATAATTATTTTTTTATTTTTTTCTTATTCTTCCTTAAGTACTAAGTAATACAATACTATGCATTAGCCTTACTTTTAGCAATCTCATTTAATGCAACAACAAGACCTCTCAAATTTCCATTAAGAACATTTACGAAGCCTGCAATAGGTGAATTGAACCCTGCAAGCACTTTTGCAATAAGTTCTTCCCTTGATGGTAGTTCTGATAAGGCTTTTATTTCTTTTTCGCCAAATATACTGCCCCCAACTATTCCTACTTTTATTTGCAAATGTTCAAATTTCTTAGCAAACTCTGCTATAACTTTTGCAGGTGCTACAACATCTTCAAAACTATATGCTATAGCTGTAGGTCCATTTAAATATGTATCCAACTCGCTATATCCATTGTTATTCATCGCAAATCTTGTAAGTGTATTTTTTACAACTTCATACTTAACTCCAGCTTTCTTTAAAGCTACTCTAAGCTCAGTATCTTGTTCTACTGTTAGACCCCTATAGTCAACTAATACTACTGTTTTTGAATTTGCAATTTTTTCTGTAAGATTACTTACTATAATCTTTTTTGCCTCTAATACTTGTTCACTTGGCACACCATTCACCTCCTTTGGCGAAAAAAACTAATAGTCCTCAACTTTGGTACAAACCTACCGAGGACTATAAATGTATGTTCATCCTCGGTAGGAATTTTACGTATTTTTCTAAATACAACCTACTGTCTTCGGCATTTTTTTCAATTATTTAATTTTTTCTAAACAGGCACTCTATTAATCTCCAACTTTCGCTGAATTAATCTTTATGCCAGGTCCCATTGTTGATGCTATAACAAGGCTCTTTATATATTGACCTTTTGCTGCCGCTGGCTTTGCTTTTATTACAGCATTCATTAATGTCTTAAAGTTATCCAATAATTTTTCAACCCCAAAAGATGCTTTTCCTATTGGACAATGTATTATATTAGTTTTATCTAATCTATACTCTATCTTACCTGCTTTTATATCAGCTATAGCTTTCGCCACATCCATTGTAACTGTTCCTGCTTTAGGGTTTGGCATTAATCCTTTTGGTCCTAAAACCTTACCTAATCTACCAACTACACCCATCATATCTGGTGTCGCAACTACAACGTCAAACTCAAACCAATTTTCACTTTGTATCTTTGATACTAAATCCATATCTCCTACATAATCAGCACCTGCATCCTCTGCTTCTTTCGCTTTATCTCCTTTTGCAAATACAAGCACTCTTACTGTTTTACCTGTTCCATGAGGTAAAACAACTGCACCTCTTACCTGCTGTTCTGCATGTCTTGAATCTACACCAAGTCTAACGTGCAATTCTATTGTTTCGTCAAACTTTGCTTTAGCTGTCTTTAAAACTAAATCTATTGCTTCTTCAACATCATATAACTTTAGTTTTTCAACAAGTTTAGACGCTTCAGCATATTTTTTACCTTTCTTCATTCTTTCACTCCCCTTGTGGTAAATTTTGCGGAAATTTTATTTTCCTCCCACATTAACTATTAGCGTTAACTGGTCTTCCTTCTACTGTTATACCCATACTTCTAGCTGTACCTGCAATCATACTTGCAGCAGCTTCTAATGTTGATGCATTTAAATCTGGCATCTTTTGCTCTGCAATTTTTAATACTTCATCCCATGTGATAGAAGCAACTTTTTCTCTATTCGGTTTACCTGAACCACTTTCAATTCCACAAGCTTTCTTCAACAAGACTGATGCTGGTGGAGTCTTTAAAATAAATGAAAATGATCTATCTGCATATACAGTAATAACTACTGGTATAACTAGACCTGCATTCTTTGCTGTTTTTTCGTTAAACTCCTCACAAAATGCCTTGATATTAACACCATGTTGTCCTAAAGCTGGTCCTACCGGTGGAGCCGGAGTTGCCTTTCCTGCGTTAATCTGTAACTTCACATAGCCGGTAATTTTTTTTGCCATCTTTTCCACCTCCCAAATTAATTACAAAATATTACTAAAATATTGACAAAGTCTCTTTCAGTTTTTACTGAAAAATTTATAAAATGACAATATCCTTTGACACTATTCTGATAAACTTAACAGAAACACATTATCAAAAAATTTTAATTTTGTCAATAAAAAATTAAATCATATTTTCTGTACCTGTGTAAACTCTAATTCAACTGGTGTTTCTCTTCCAAACATTGACACTGATACTTTTATCTTCTTTTTCTCCATATTTATTTCATCGACTGTTCCAATAAAGTTTTCTAATGGTCCTGAAATTACTCTGACACTATCACCAACTTCAAAGTCAATAATAGTATTAAAGTCTTCAACTCCCATAGCTCTTATTTCTTCATCCGACAATGGCACAGGCTTAGATCCTGGTCCAACAAAACCAGTTACACCTCTAGTGTTTCTAACTACACTCCAGGATTCATCATTCATAATCATCTTCACCAAAACATAACTCGGAAAAACCTTTTTTAGTGTGGTTTTCCTTTTGCCATCTTTGATTTCTATTTGTTCTTCCATAGGAACAATTATATCAAAAAAGTAATCTTCTAACTCTCTATTTTTTATAGTTTTTTCAAGGTCTGTTTTAACTTTGTTTTCGTATCCAGAATATGTATGTACTACATACCATCTTGGTATATTATCATAGTTATTTTGAGACATAATTTTAGCCTCCTTGTATTATTTTTTGCTTTCTTTATTAGCTGAATCCTCTGTTTTTACTTCAGTTTTTGTAGCATTCTTTTCATCAGAATTTTCTTCTTTAGAAGATTCTTCTGCATTAGCATTTTCATCAGTTGATTCTTCTGTAGTATTAT
>JBGUYI010000048.1:0-2543 GCA_045118635.1 Acetivibrionales bacterium | reverse complement strand
CTCTAAGCTTGAAAAAGCGTAGGCGGTGGGTACATATTTACAATGAAGACAAGAGTTCAAGCTCCGACGTAAATTTAACGCTTCCTTTAGGATGCACACGGATTTGAATGGTAAGTTGTACCCTGCCGGGTACACAAATCCGGCGCAGCAATACTCGCAAGATCGTATTGACTATTCCGGTTTTCGTTTGAAAAGTTTTTTGAGAGTGTAGTTTAGAAATTAGTTTGTTAGAAAGAAGTGATTTTAAGTGGTAGAATTTGAACAATATAGATTAGAAGCTAATTCATTGAAGGAAGATATAGAAAAGTTGGGTGTTTCTCTTTGAATTAGGTAAAACAAAGGAAGAATTAGAAGAGTTAGAACAAAAATCTATGGAAGCAGATTTTTGGGAAGATTTAGAGAATTCACAAAAAATATTACAAAGAATAAAAGTATTAAATTCAAAGATAGATAGAATGAAGAGTATTGAATCTAAATGGAAAGATATTTTTATTTTGATAGATTTAGGTGAAGAGGAAGAAGATACTGAAATTTTAGATGAGATAAAAGAATGTTTGTCATCTTTAAAAGAAGAGATAGAAAATTTGAGATTAGATGTATTATTAAAAGGCAAATATGATAAAAATAATGCAATTTTGACGCTTCATTCTGGAGCAGGTGGAACAGAAGCTTGTGACTGGGTTGCTATGCTTTTTAGGATGTACACTAGATGGGCTGAAAAAAGAGGATATGTGGTTAAGGTAGTAGATATATTAGATGGAGAAGAAGCAGGAATAAAAAGTGTTACATTTATGGTTAATGGAGAAAATGCTTATGGATATTTAAAAGCGGAAAAAGGAGTTCATAGGTTAGTTAGGATATCTCCGTTTGATGCGTCAGGAAGGAGACATACGTCTTTTGCATCATTAGATGTTATGCCAGAATTAGATGATACTATTGAGATTACAATAAACCCTGATGATTTAAGAGTTGATACATATAGAGCAAGTGGAGCAGGTGGACAGCACATAAATAAAACTTCATCTGCTGTTAGGATTACCCATATACCTACTGGTATAGTTGTTGCTTCACAGATAGAAAGGTCGCAATTTCAAAACAAGGAAATAGCAATGAAGATGTTAAAGTCTAAGTTGGTTGAATTGAAGGAGAGAGAAAATAAAGAGAAAATAGAAGATTTAAAAGGTGTTCAGGCGGATATAGCATGGGGGAGTCAAATAAGATCTTACGTTTTTTGTCCGTATACGTTGGTAAAAGATCACAGAACTAATTGTGAGGATGGCAATGTAGAGTCTGTTATGGATGGGAATATAGATGAGTTTATAAGAGCTTATCTGGTTAGTGCGAACAGTTAGTGTTTTCTTATTTTCAATTTGTCTAATAAAATTTCAATTGCAGTATTTTTTACATGATGTTATTTTTAAGATATCGGATGATATTATTGGCAAATGGTAATAATACTCATCTGATAGATTTTTATGTTTAATAATATAATATTGAAGGGAATGGACAAATTGGAGTTATATAATAAATTTTCTGATTATTTAAAAAATAAATATGGTGAAAAGGTGTATAAAATTCCACTAAATGTAAAAGCCACATGTCCAAATAGAGATGGGACTGTAGGATTTAGTGGTTGTATATTTTGCGGAGAAGAGGGGGCAGGGTTTGAAATACTAGATAATTGTATGTTAATAAAAGATCAGCTAAATAAAAATATGGATTATATAGGAAGGAATTATAATAGTAGAAAATTTATAGCGTATTTCCAGAATTTTTCAAATACATATATTGAGTTTTCAGTATTTAAAAAATATATAGAGGATTGTTTAGTTCCTAACGTTGTTGCAATATATATATCAACTAGACCAGATACAATAAATAATAAATATTTAGAATTTTTAAAAAAGATAAAAGATGAGAATAATATAGATATAGTAATAGAGTTAGGATTACAGACAGTTAACATAAGAAGTTTGAAAACTTTGGGAAGAGGACATATGTTATCACATTTTATAGATGCAGTTTTAAGAATAAAAAAATACAATTTAGAAACATGTGTGCATATGATATTAGATATACCAAATGATAATTTGGATGATGTAATAGAGGGGGCAAGAATTTTATCGGTTTTAGAAGTTTCTCAAGTAAAATGTCATTCTCTTTATATTTTAGAAGATACTGTTTTAGGAGAACAATATAAAAAAGGTTTAATATTGCCAATAGACAAAGATAGTTATATAGAAAGAGTCATAAGTTTTCTAGAATATTTATCTCCTAAAATTGTCGTACAAAGACTTTTAGGAAGAGCACCAAAAGATAAAACATTATTTTGCAATTGGGATACTAGTTGGTGGAAAATTAGAGATGAAATTGAAAATAAAATGTTTTTAGAGAAAAGATATCAAGGTAATAAATTTGATTATATGAATGGTGAAAAAGTCTTAGGTGAAAAGATTAATAATTAGATTACAAAAAATATAAAATTTTGCGAGAGGCTTGTTTTGCAAGAGATTATATGGTATACTTTGTACATGATTCTATAA
>JBGUYI010000047.1:0-2005 GCA_045118635.1 Acetivibrionales bacterium | reverse complement strand
AGAACTCCATTTCTAGCACATTGTCTTTTAAACCTTTTTAAAGCGTCTTCTATATTTCCATTATTAACTTTTACTTCTGACATTAATATTCCCCCCTTCCAAGTCCATACATATAATGTATGTGGGTTTTTTCTCATTGAGGACAAGCCTCTCCCTATATACAGATTATATTATACTCCATTTTGGTAGAACTTGTCAAGGTTTAGAAAAAAGTTTTTTTATTATCGTATGTGTTAAGTAAATAGGGGCAAAATTTTCCCTTGTTGCAAAATGTACCTATTTGTAGCTTTTGGCCAATTCTCTTATTTTGTTAAATCTATTTTATCATATATTTCTTTTAATTGAAATATATTTTTATCATCTATAAATCAATTCGCTTATTTCCTTATTATCAAATATTTTTCTTATTAATGGATGACCGTTTATACAACCTTGTTTCAAGGCAGACATATCCCTTTGTGCTTTTTTTGAGTTTTTGCTTCTCTTCATTTTTCTTATATTATTTTCAATTTCCTCGATGTATTTTTCTACATACTCTCTAAAGCTTTCTGGTAATACCTTAACTTTTAGATATTTAAATATATCTTTGCAACTTTCGCTAGCGTATGTAGTTATTACTTTTGCTAGATTTGTTGCTGATTTTTCTTTCCAGCTCATTCTTTTCTTTTTGAATCTTCTTGCTATCTTCGCATAATTATTGCTTTCTTGGCATCCCATATTTCTATATTGTAATCCTGTTCTTTTACTATATTCTTTTAGTTTTTCTTTCATTTCTTTACTTGAATTATATCTTTTCATACAATCTTTTCTTTTATTTAAATATTTCTTTAATTCTTCTAGTTTTTCAACTTCTTCACATTCTCCATCATACTTATATTTTAAGCTTTCTACATATTCTATCATTTCTGCATATTTTTCATTCCAGTACATTTTTATTATTTCTTCTGCATCTTCTTTTTCTCTTACATTTGTAATTATTTTTTCCTTTAAATGATAGCAATCTGCTTGATATATTCCATTTTTTGGCACTAATCTTTTTATCCAATTTGCTCCATCACTATTTGTCACATTTAATTCTATTTTGCTTACATCATACTTTGAATATACTTTTGTTCTCATTATTTCGGCTATTTTTTCTCCATCCATAAATCCTGCTACATATTCTTTTCCAATTAATTTATATCTATTTTTTCCTTCTTCTTTCCAGCCCTCATAGGTCATCCCTAACTTTAATTCTCCATTTCTTACCTTCTTTGGTACTTCTTCATTTGGGTGTTTTCTTTTAAATTCATTTATTCTCTTTTGTCTATCTGTTCCTTGCATTACTATCATTATTCCGTCTGCTTCTTTGAATATTGCTGGTGTTTCTTTTGTTCCTTTTTCTAAAACTCCATCTTCATATGCTTTTATACTTTCATCTTCATATTCTGCTATTTTTATACCTAAACTTTGAATTATATTCCATATTGCAACGCTGCTTAATGTCATTCCTGTACATTCTTCAATCATTCTTGAACACGCTCTATATGACAATTCTGATATATTTTTTACTATTAATTGAATTAATCCTTCTGATACATGTCCTCCAACTACTGTAGTTATTCCTAATTCTTCATCTAGCAAATATCTGCAAGCTGTTGTTCCATCTTCTTTTTTCTCAATGTATTTTACTCTTTCATATTCTATTAATCCTGTTTTTGTTTTTATTGATGTTCCTGCTTTTCCTTTATGCCTGAATCTACTCGAATCTCTCGTATTCATTATCTCTTCATCATATTTTTCTAATACAACTTTAAACATCTCATTTACCATTGAACATGCTAATTTAAAAAATTCTTCCTCTAAATCCTTGAATTTTACCTCTTTTTTTGCTACAATATCTTTAAACATAAATACCTCCTGTATATTTGATCTTTCGTTAACCAAATTATACAAAAGGTATTTATGTTTTTCTAGTCTTTTTTCAATTTTTTTATATTTTGCCACTAAAAATTTAACTCATATT
>JBGUYI010000046.1:0-5063 GCA_045118635.1 Acetivibrionales bacterium | reverse complement strand
AATGGTTATTTGACATATCACAAAGGCTTTGTTTCTATACCTAATAAAGAGGTTATGAAAAAGTTTGAAACTTTGTTACTAAATCCTATTATGGGAAACCTTACTAAAATATTAGAACAATCTAGAGACCTACTTAAGGCTACAATAAATATGGATGCAGATAAAGTAGCATCTATTATAGACGATGTTCACAACAAAAACACATCTTATTTTGAATATAGTGACGAAAATTCGTTAGCTTGCATAATATCCATTACATACATTGCAGCACGTGACAAATATATAATAAAAAGAGAAGATATTGGGGGAAAAGGCAGAACTGATTTTACATTCTATCCGCTATATCCAACTGATACTGCCTTTATAATAGAATTAAAAACAGATGGTAGTAGTGCCGAAAATGCCATCCAACAAATTAAGTCTAGAGATTATAAATCTTCTATAGATTCGTACTTTGGCAAAAAACTTGCTGTAGGCATAGTGTACGACAAAGATAGCAAAGATAAAAAACATAAAGCAATTATAGAAGAAATATAGGGAGTAAAAATTAGTCAATCAAGATTTTCGAGATTAAATTTATCACAACATATGCGTATTTATTAAAGCACACTCATGACTAAAGTCACGAGTGTGCAATACTGTGTAATTATTGACTTGGCACTATCTTTTTAATTATTCCAAAAGTTGTATTCACCAAAATCTCCTGGTTTCCTTCCCTCATTATTTTTAGCATCTTGATCTGCACCATTCTCTATTAATAAACTCCCTACCTCGTTTCGTTCCACAGACGGCAATTGCTTATATCCATAATAATAGTTTAGACGGTAGGTTTTATGCAATGGGGTATCTCCATTATTATTTCTTGCATTTATATCGGCTCCATTTTCTATCAATAACTTCGCTATCTCTACATCTCCCTTCATACTTGCATGTACATCTGATAGATACATTCCTACAATTTGCCTTCCACAACAAGCTGCCTTATGCAATGGGGTATCTCCATTATCATTTCTCGCATTTACATCTGCTCCATTCTCTATTAATAACTTTGCTATATCTACATTCCTTACAATATGCAATGGGGTATCTCCATTATTATTTTTTGCATTTACATCTGCTCCATTCTTTACTAATAACTTTGCTATCTTTACATCTCCAGCATAAGCTGCCCCATGCAATGGGGTATCTCCATTATTATTTTTCGCATTTATATCTGCTCCATTCTTTACTAATAACTTTGCTATTTCTACATTCCTTACAATATGCAATGGGGTATCTCCATTATCATTTCTCGCATTTACATCGACTCCAGCTTCTATTAGTAACTTTACTACTTCTATGTCATCTTCTTCTACAGCACGAAAAAGCCTCTTAATTTTTGTGTTATCATCTAATACTACATTTTTATTACAACTTGCATTGTAACAATAACCTATCACTGGTATAGTGAAAGCCAATACTCCTACCAAACATAATGCTTTCAAAATTCCTTTCTTCATAAACATCAACCTCCTAATTACAAAAAATAATTTCTTTCATCAGGTCTTTTTTCTGTCTTATATATTTCATTATAATTATATGGTAACAAAATGTCAACATTTTTATAATAAAAAAGAGTACTTTTTAACCTATAGTCAAAAATACTCTCTTTATAATTAAATCTATTACTTACCACTTTGTTTGAATACTGGGAAAAAGTCATGTGCTCCGTAATCTTTTAGTGGTTTAACTTGTTTTAGTATTTCCATATCATAGTCAGAAATTTCAAAATTTAAGTCAATGTTATTTTTCAAATGTTCCTTTGATGTCGCTTTTGGTAAAACCACCATTCCTAAATTAATACAATACTTTAGACAAATTTGTGCAAATGATTTGCCATATTTTTTAGCCATCTCTTGTACTTCTTCTATTCTATTTGCTTCGCCATGTGCTATTGGTGAATATGCTTCTACTAAAATATTTTCTTTTTCACAAAAATCTATTATATCAAATGGAGTCTGCCCGATATGTGCTAAAACCTGATTAATCATAGGTCTTATCTCACAAGTTTCTAATATGTTTTCTAAATCATATACATGAAAATTTGATACACCTATAGCCTTCAATTTTCCTTCTTTGTAGGCATCTTCTAGGGCTCTCCAAACTTCTTTATTTTCCTTAAAATAGTTATTGTCTGTTGTTCTAAACTCCATCCAAGGTTGAGGGCTGTGTATAATCATCAAATCTACGTAGTCTAAACCTAATTTTCTAAGTGATTCATCAATGGATTTTTTTGCAGAGTTGTAATCTTTATACTCTGCTGCAACCTTGGTTGTTACAAAAATTTCTTTTCTATCTAATCCACATTCTTTTATACCGATACCCACTCCTTCTTCATTTCCATATGCCTGTGCAGTATCAATATGCCTATAACCTAGTTCTACTGAGTCTTTTACAACTTGTGAAACTTGGTCATTATGGATTAACCACGTACCTAGTCCAACGCTTGGAATTTGCGTACCGTTGTTTAGTTTAAAATTCATAATATCTCTCCTTTTTGGTTTTGTTTTATTTTTCTCAACCAATTTATTTGATATTTCTTCTATTTACGTTACACTAATTATTCTTCTCTTGCAAATACCTTTTTAGTAAAAACGTCATAAAGTATGGGAAGGTATAAAAGTTTCCGTTGAATCCGATATTTTTATTACAAAGCTTTATCCCATATTTTATATCATCATATTTATGGCCAATTATTAGCTTATTTAGAGAAATTGTCGCATTATCATTTGCTTTTACTTCAACTGGAATTAACGAATCCTTATCTCTTACAAAAAAGTCCATCTCAAGCGTTCCCTTTTGACTCTTGTAAAAATATAGTTTATATCCCGCCTTAACCAACATATCTCCCACAATATTCTCGTAAATTGCACCTTTATACGTATTAAAATTTTTGTTATATCGCAAATCTTCTTGTGCCTCTTCATCAATAGAAGCTATCAAAATACCTATATCTCCAAAATATACTCTAAAATTATTGGGATTATAATTACCTCCTAATGGCAATCCTAGTTCTTCCATACAATAAGAAACATTTATTATACCTGCATTTTTTAGCCATTCTATTGTACCAACATATTCTCTTGAACGAGCTCCCTTCTCTATTTTAGAAATTTGAAATTTTTTATTTTCATTTCCCAAAAATGTTGGAATTTTTCTGTATATGCTTAATATCTTGCCTTGGTCTAGTCCGTTTGCATATTTTGTAATATCTTCTTCATAATCTAACAAAATTTGCTTTTGCATTTCTAGTATTCCACTGTAATTTTTTTGTGTGACAAATCTATAAACAATAGCAGGCATTCCTCCAACTACCATATACTCTCTAAAATTATCCATCATAACTTCAAATTGTACCTTACCAAGTGGCTTTGTGTTTAACATACACTGATATATATCTTCAATTTGTTCCTGTTTATATCCCTTTGCCCACAAAAATTCCTCAAAATCCAATGAATACATAGTGTAGTCAATCTTATTTCCTACACTATTTGACTCTATCTCTTTGTAACTTATACCCATTAATGAACCCGAACAAATTACATCAAATCTTTTATCTTTATTAAATGATTTTAACGATGTTGCACAATTAGGACACGCCTGAAGTTCATCAAAAAAAATCAATGTTTCTTTTGGTATAAATCTAAAATTAGGATTCTTAAAAGAGATATTTTTTATAATCTCATCTACATCAAATCCATCGTCAAATATATCTAAATATTGCTTTTGTAGTGCAAAATTTATCTCCACTACATTTTTATAATTATTCTTTGCAAAATTCTCTATAGCCTCTGTTTTTCCTATCTGCCTTGCACCTTTAACAATCAATGGCATTTTGTGCTTATCTTTTTTCCAATCATTCAAATATTGATCTATTTTTCTTGGTAGTCGATTCATTTTTATCACCTCTATTTTAGTCAAGCCCCGCTTGCATGCCAGATTTGTCAAATGTTAGCAACAAATTACATATACAAATTCGTGTACATCCACTTGGAGCATATAATTCAGTCGGAGCTTGAACTTCCTCTAAATTGGATATGTATGCCCGCCACTTACGATATAAACACTAAAGTGTGGGACACCTATCAGATTGAATTATATCACAAAATTCCTATAATATTTAGGGACAATTTTCACAAAATTCCTGGTACTTTTTGTTATACTATTCACATTTTTCTCAAAACACCAATTGACTAACTAGAAAAAGTGGTTATATTTTCTTTTCAAATAATCCATGCAAATTACAATAAGCATATAATTTGCCTTTTCCTCTATTTAAAAATCTAGCTTCTGCCTTTTGCTCTGGGTATAGCTTTACAATCTCACATCTATTATCAGTTACATACGCAATAAATGACATATAATGTTCTTTAGTCATACCATGAGTCATTGAAACATAATATTCGTTTTCAACCATCTCACAATTCATTGTATGTTTTTCATTCTCAGGTATTGGCTCTAAAACTTGCAAAGTAATACCACAACAGCAATTTACACTTTCTCCCAATGAGTGAATTATATTTTGGCAAATTGGACACACCGAAAATTTTGATTTTAACATATTGCCTGCTGTGTTAGTATTAGTTATGTATTTGCCATTTATAAGTTCTATTATAGATATATTTAATGCTTTTGATAATTTCTCAATTAATTCAGTGTCTGGCAAGCCCTTTCCTTCTTCCAAATCAGCTATTGTAGTATCACTAACACCAATGATATCAGCTAATTCTTTTTGTGTTAGATTTTGCCTTTGTCGTAATTCTTTTATTATTTCGGATGTTGTTGTGTTCATTTGTACGCCTCCTGTAAAATTTTATCGTAGTATTCTTCTTGTATTGTATACTTTTATTATGATTATGACAATAAGAAAATTAGGATAGCAATTAGCACAGCAACTATGAAAGAAATGTTATTTTCTGTAATATTTTGTACAACCATATAACGTAAGTACAGAGATGTCCCCCGCCTCTAAGCTTGAAAAAGCGTAGGCGGTGGGTACATATTTACAATTCAGTGGGAGTTCA
>JBGUYI010000045.1:0-9827 GCA_045118635.1 Acetivibrionales bacterium | reverse complement strand
GCGTTATAATTCAGTCGGAGCTTGAACTCCCACTGAATTATAAATATGTACCCACCGCCTACGCTTTTTCAAGCTTAGAGGCGGGGGCATCTCTGTACTTACGTTATAAATGCTGTGTCATTTATCTTAGCCTTATGATGTGATACAGCTTTTGTTAACCAGCCATCATAGACCAAACTCTTATCTCAAAACCTTCATTTAAATATAATCTTGCATTACTAGCATTAAAACTAACATACCTATCCGTAATTGGACCATAATATCTAAATTTCAATTCTATATCATAATCATCTTCTCCTGATAACCAACAAGCAATATTTATATTATCCTCTTTCATATGTGATAAACGATTGGCTATTTCCTTTACTCCTTCTTCATATGTACTAACATTCAAAATATCTCTATCATATTCAGATTCTATCTTTAATTTTTCTATTGCATCTATTAAACCTTTATCGTTTATTTTCAATGCATGCATCAAAGCATCATAAATGCTATCAGGATATTTCTTAAATATTTCACTATTTTTTATTATATCTCCTGTTTCTATATCAAACATTATTCCAGAATTGTCATGTGGTTCGAAATAATCTCCTGTAAATCGTGGCTCCTCAACTGATACTATATCCCTTTTATATAAAACCACTTTGTGATCAAGATATATAGTATCTACTAATTCTTTATTATTATGCCATCCTAATTCACTTTTTATTTCGTTTTCAGAATACAGTCTTAATTCATTTTCAAAATATTGATTTATTTTTTCTAAATTTTCACAAGCCAAAACATAATTATAAGGAAGCCTATATAAATGTGGTATATTAATTTGAGCTAATCCTATCACGTATCCATCTTCATCTTCTTTATATATTGTCTTTCTTACGTTCTCTACACCACTTTGCTTATTAATTTTACTTTTATTTGTTATTTCAAAATCGCCTTTATCATTTACTTCCACCTTGTCACCCAATCCAACCTGTATTATTGAAGGTGTAACATAAGTTCTGCCATCTACAATTGTTGGAGCAATTCGCATTTTTTTGCTTCACCATTCACAACAATTGTATTATCACCAATTCCAATTAACAATGTATCATCATCTCTAGTTACTTTTATTTTATAAGTCTCTTCATTCCAAGAAACATCACAACCTAAATTTTCACAAACATTTCTAAGTGGGAGCATTCTATTTCCGTCTACTGAAAAAGGTTCTTTCTCTAGTTGTAATACTTCTCCGTCTATCGTAATTTTCTCAAAAGCACCATACTCTACTCTGTTTTCTAAACCTCCTGCAAATGCTACTACATTCCCTAAACAAAAAATTATGCCACATGTCAAAAGTACATTCTTTACAATTCTCATAATTTTCATCACATTCATCCCTTTTCTACTCAGCTAGAGCTAAAATTTGTGTCAGATACTTCATAGACTCACTCCGCATTCTCATGTTATCAAAATGTTAAAAAAAAATCAACACTAAACTAATGTATTTTTAATTAAATTTATATCTAACCTTTGAAACATAGCTTAGCATATACTTTTCTCTGGCAAAAAAAGTTCTTCTTCTTTGCCAGAAATCTATTGCATCTAATTATCTGTTCTTAACATTTCTTCTATTGAGTCAGCTATAGCTTGTGCTGCCTTTTGTCTAAAGGCACCGTCATTTAATAATTTAAATTCCTCAGGGTTTGTCAAAAAACCTACTTCAACTAACACTCCTGGCATAGTGGTTTTCCTTAAAACAGCTATATTCGGTCTTTCCTTTATTCCTCTATCTACTGTACCTAATGCCTTTATCATATTATTTTGCATAATAACAGCAAACTTTTTATTACTTATACTAACATTATCATCACTATTATTAGGATTATACAATGTCTCTGTTCCTTTGGCCTCTTCATTTGTAAATGCATTATTATGTATACATACAAACAAACTCGCATTTAATTTATTGGCAATATTTGCACGCTCATACGTTGAAAGATATACATCACTTTTTCTTGTCATATATGTACTTATATTTTTTTTCTTTAAACATTCCTCAACTCGTAAAGCTATGTCCAAATTCATATGCTTTTCATTAAATAATTTATACACAGCTCCAGGATCTTCTTTCCCTCCATGTCCTGCATCTATAACAACAATCTTTTTTTTCTTAGCTGATTTCTTTAAAATTAATATCACTGTATCTTCTGTCTTTTCCCTCGATATAACTTCATATAAAAAATTACCTTTCGCAAAAAATACTATTTTTGTTTTATGTTTAGTATTTATAACCTCTATCTTATTTAAATACTTATCATCAATTTTTAAAATTTCATCTTTTAAGTTTGCCATATCTTTATCAAATATAATAGTATATGTCTTATTCTTTATATCATATTTTTCATTATAATTTGATATATTCTTACCTTCATTATTCGTAAAACCTAATTTATTTATCTTTAAACAAACTCTATCACCAGAAATACTATATGAAATTTTACCTGGTGTAGTATCTTTAGACTTTACACTCTTTTTTACTAAAACTTTTAGTCCATCTTTTTCTTCTAAAATTTCATAAACAGAATCTTTTAAAATATCTAATATAACCCTGGCCGAAGTTTTTGTAACATTATCATGCCTTATACTCTTTATAATCTCACCATCAACTTTTATAGTGTTGTTTCCTTCTTCTAAATATGCATTCGGAATATCTATTACCACTCTATCTGGATTCTTTAACTTAATAACGTTGTATCCTTTATAACTATTAACCTTTATTTTTGCAACTTCATACTCTCCTTGCTTTTTATATTCCACAAAGACTCTATTAAAAGCTTTGTTTTGTTTTTTATTTACTTTATTTTGTACTTTGTTTTCTATTGCTGCCTTATTCTCTACTTTACCTTCTATTGGCTTGTCCTCTTTATTTTGTACTTTGTTTTCTACTACTGGCTTATCCTCTGCCTTATTCTCTACTTTACCTTCTATTGGCTTATCTTCTTTGTTTTGTACTTTGTTTTCTGTTGCTTGATTATCCTCTGCCTCATTCTCTATTTTATTTTCTGTTGATTTATCAACTTTATTCTCACTAATTTTTGAATTGGATTCTTGTTTTTTATCATCCAACCTACTTAATCCATTAGCATCATCTTTATTTTGTATACTTATAGTATAATATTTGCCATCCTTTACTACACTATACTTTACATCCTTTTCTAAATCTACAACAACTCTTACTGTTGTTGGCATAAACTGCCCACTTCTTACCTTTTTTATATTAGAACTATCTACACTAACACTGGTATCTTTTAATCTTAATTCAGCTTGTAAAAAATCTATAATTATTCTATCTGGTTTATCAAATCTTTTAACATCCACTTCACCTATATTTTCTGAAAAACTTAATTTTACATTTTCAACACCTTCATTAGTAATATACTCTATATTTTTTAAACCTATTAAACTATTGGCATATACTCCATCAAAACTTAAAAATACAACTAAACTTACTACTATCATGAATATTTTGTTTTTCAAAATTATCACCTCTTAAATTAATTATATGTTAGTGATTTTATGCAACCACAGTATTTTTGTCTATACAATCCCATTTCCTTCGCTATTCTTTGACCTTCTCTAAATCCTATTCTAAAATCTCTATAAAAAAAATCTATATTATACTTTTTGGCTAACTCCTCTCCTAAATCTTTTATAAAATCATGTTTTTGATATGGACTAACTAACAATGTGGTTGAAAACGCTGTGAAATTATTATCTCTCGCAAATTTTGCTACATTATCTAGTCTTAATCTATAACACATATTACATCTTTTTTCTTTATCATCATATTTCTCCCAAACATGTTGTAAAAATTCATGGTTATAATACACCCTTACTTTCTCTTTATCGGAAAATATTTGTACATTTTTCATTCTTTTATCAAATTCTTCAACAGGATGTATATTGGGATTATAAAAATATCCTTCAACATCTATTCCTTCCTCTTTTATAACGCTAACTGGATACACTGAACATGGTCCACAACACATATGTAACAACAATTTCATACTTTTAATTCTCCTTTTTTACTACTCATATCTTAACCCTAAATGCTGGTACGCTAATTTTGTAGCCACTCTTCCTCTAGGTGTTTTATTAATAAATCCTAACTGCAATAAATATGGCTCATATACTTCTTCTATAGTGCCTGCCTCCTCTCCTGTCGATGCCGCCAATGTATCTAACCCTACAGGCCCCCCTGCAAATTTATCTATTATGGTCATTAACACATTTCTATCAACTAAATCTAATCCTATTGGATCTACTTCTAACAAATCTAAACTTTCACTAGAAATATCTCTTTTTATAATTCCATTTCCTTTAATTTGAGCAAAATCTCTTACCCTCTTTAACAATCTATTCGCAATTCTTGGCGTTCCTCTCGCCCTCTTTGCTATCTCTTTTGCTCCATCTTCTTCTATATCTATTCCTAAAATGCTAGCAGAACGAACAGTTATTTTAGTTAGCTCATCTTCACTATACATCTCTAATTTATTTATTATACCAAATCTATCTCTTAAAGGTGATGACAATAATCCTGCCCTAGTAGTTGCACCAACTAACGTAAATTTGGGTAAATCTATTCTAAGAGATCTCGCACTTGGACCTTTTCCTATTATTATATCTAATGCATAATCCTCCATAGCTGAATACAAAATCTCTTCTACACTTTTATTTAATCTATGTATTTCATCTATAAACAAAACATCGTATTCTCCTAAATTGGTTAGGATAGCTGCTAAATCTCCAGCTTTTTCTATAGCTGGTCCTGATGTTATTTTAAAATTAACCCCTAGTTCTTTTGCTATTATATTGGCAAGTGTGGTTTTTCCTAACCCTGGAGGACCATACAACAACACATGGTCTAAAGCCTCTTTTCTCTCTTTTGCTGCCTTTATAAATACCATGAGATTGTCTTTTATTTTTGATTGACCAATATATTCATCTAATCTCCTTGGCCTTAATGAACTTTCCTCTTTATCCTCTGTTTGTAATTCACCACCTATTATTCTCTCATTATCCATTTTCCATTATTCCCTCTTTTCTTTATAATACTTTTAAAGTTAAAACATCTATTATAATGATGATTTTAATGAAGCTTTTACTAATTCTTCTACATTCATCCCTTCTTTATATACACTTGTAACTGTGTTAGATGCTTTACTATAATCATACCCTAATACAATTAGTGCATTGATAGCCTCTTTTATATTTCCACCTTCATCATTACTTACAATATTATCTATTTTATCATCTTTCATACTTAATTCTTCTTTTTTTATCTTATCTTGAAGCTCTAATATGATTCTTTGAGCAGCTTTTTTCCCTACTCCTGGTGTCATAGTTAACGCTTTTTCATCTTTTGTTATTATAGCAAAACTAAACTTAGATGGAGTAAGTGTTGATAAAATTGAACGTGCTACCTTTGGTCCAACTCCTGATACTGATAACAACATCTTAAACAAATTTAATTCCTCTTTCCTTAAAAATCCATATAAATTTATCCCATCCTCCCTTACACTCATATATGTATATATGCGAGCTATATCTCCTAAAGCATCAATATCATTTAGTGTTTGTGCTGATGTATATATATTATAACCGATACCATTGTTTTCAATAACCAACATATCGTTATCTTTATAAACTACTTTTCCTTCTATATATGAAAACATTTTTCTCCCCCTAAAAACAATTATTTTAACAATCCAAATTTACTAGAATGACCGTGGCATATAGCTACTGCTAATGCGTCCGCTACATCATCTGGCTTTGGTATCTCTCTTAAATTTAATATCATTTTTACCATTTGTTGAATTTGTGTTTTCTCTGCTCTGCCATAACCAACAACAGATTGTTTGACCTGTAGTGGTGTATATTCAAATATTTCTTTGTTATTTCTTGCTGCTGCCAACAAAACTACCCCTCTTCCATGCCCAACATTTAAAGCTGTTTTTATATTTTTATTGAAAAATAACTCTTCAATAGCAAAAACATCTGGATTATAACAAGCTATTAATTCTTCTAATCTATTATTTAGTATTAAAAGTCTTTCTGATAACTTTAATTTGCTATCGGTTATTATTGCTCCGTAATCTAATACACAAAATTTATTGTTATCATACTTTACTATTCCATAACCTGTTATCGCAAAACCTGGGTCTACTCCTATTATAATCACTTTTTGTCACTTTAAGTTATTTGTTAAATAACTGTCTCCTTTCTGCAAAAATTACCATGTTTTTCTAAATTCTATCATAATTTTCCATTTATGGCAATATCAATTTTTGATTTTTTTCTACTTTTTTGGTATAATCATAATGTAGTGCATTTACTTGATAGTAAATAACAAACTGCATCATTTGTATTATAACACACAAATATAACTTTTTGAAATGTATTGTATTTTTAACAAATGAAAGGATGGTTTGTATGCTTTATTTTCTTCTGGTAATCGTTATCTTAGATTTTATTAAAGATATAATTATATTGTCAAAAAAATCAGCCAAAAAAACTATTAAAAATGAAGAATCTGATTATCTAGATCCTCTCACTAAAATTTATAATAAAGATAAATTTTTTGCTAAAACTCAAGCACTTATATGCAATTCAAAAGAAAATGAATTTTCTTTATTTCGATGTGATATAAACCGTTTTAAAATTATAAATGAAGTATTAGGTAGGGAATTTGGTGATAGTATATTAAAAAAATTAGCAAATTCTATAAAAAATCTTGTAAAAGATAATGTCGGAACATATTGTCGTTTAGAAAATGATGTATTTTTGATTTGTCTACCAACCAATAAATATGATGCTCCCACAGTGTATAACTATCTTTCAAATGAATTAAAAAATACTGAGAATGAATTTAGTATAACTCTTTGTATAGGTATATATGTCATAGATAATCCTAAATTACCAATAAGTTCAATGTCTGACAGAGCTTCCCTTCCTTTAAAAAATATAAAAGGAAAAATAGTTGATGGATACGCTTATTATGACAATTTACTCTATGATTCCATTTTAAAAGAACAAAAACTTTTCTATAATATGAATGTCGCACTACAAGAACATCAATTTGAAATATACTTACAACCAATTTATAATTTGAAAACTTTAAAAATTGAATATGCTGAGGCTCTTATTCGTTGGAAACATCCTACTCGTGGGCTTTTAACACCAATAGAATTTTTACCTTATGCCGAAAAGAATGGGTTCATAAACACTATAGATATTTACGTTTTTACAACAGTTTGCAAATATCTAAAAGCTCGTAAAGAAGCTAACAAAAAAATAATACCTATTTCTGTAAATATTTCAAGACCTAGCATATTATCTCCAACTTTATTTGAAACACTAAAATCAATAGTTACAGAAAATGATATTAATCCATCTTATATTAAACTTGAAATAACTGAAGATTCTTACATGAATATATCATCAGAATTATTACATGTTATAAATAAACTAAAAGATTTTGGGTTTGAATTTTTTATGGATGATTTCGGTAGTGGATATTCTTCTTTAGGAATTTTGCGGGATATACCATTTGATGTGATTAAAATAGATAAATGCTTTATTGACGGATTAAATTCTCAAAAAACATCAATAAACTTTTTGTTATCAATATTAAATATGACAAAAGTTCTAAATATACCAGTGATAATGGAGGGTACTGAAACTCGTGAACAAATTGATTTCTTAACAAATAACGGTGTCGAATTTGCCCAAGGTTTTTACTTTTCAAAACCTATTATATTTCCTGAATTTGAAAAATTTCTAGATAGCGAAAAGTAAAGGATGGACAATGTCCATCCTTTTTTAATTCTATTATTTTTTTTGTTCTAAATACTCATTTAATTTTTCTACTAATTTATCAGCATCTATCCCATGAACTTCACAAGCAGCTTTTATACTCTCTCCAGCAGCTGATGGACATCCTAAGCAATGCATACCACTTTCAAAAAATATCGGAACAAGACCCTTATCAATTTGCAAAACTTCAGATATAATCATATCTGTTGTAATTTTCTCCATATATACCTACCTCCCAACTACTAAAAATACTAAAACCTCAAATTTAGTCTACATCCTTTTTATGTCCTTGTCAATTGAAACTTATACATTCGTGAGAGATTGGTAAAATTTAACATGTTTTTAATATATTATTTCATATTTAATTTTAATGATTTTTTATTATTATAATCCTCTTCTTGAACTTTTTCTTTTACAAACATATTACTATATTTAATACTTTTCATTGTAAGCATTCTATATACCTTCTTAAAAAATTTTTTAGGTATTCGTATTACTCTTAAAATTGTACTTCTATCATTCTTACCTTTTTCTTCATATTTTCCATTATCTTTTATATATCTTTTATCTGCTTTGCTTTTTATATTGTTATTATTTTTTCTTAATATTACTCTTACTTTGCCCCCTCTTCCTGTAATTACATCTATTTTCCTTATATCTTTTTTTATTATATCTAACACAATATCTTTATTATCTAATATTTCATTTACTATTTCTTTTACTTTTCTTATATTTTCTCCTTTTTTCATACCTATTTCTAAATTTTCTAGTATGTTATCCTTAAACCATTCTAATTTTCGTATATTCATTCCACCTTCTAATAAAATCTCTATTATATCTTCTTTTTTATAAAATTTTAATTTTATATGATCATTTATTAATTTTAAATTCTCACTATCATTTATATCTATAAAATTATCATTATGTAATTCATTCTTGTTATATACTCCCTGCTTTATATAACACCTCAATACTTCCATATTCCCATTACTCATTACATACTTAAATACATTCTCTCCATCTTTATTTTTTATGTTAGCTCCACTCTCTATTAAATACTTTGCTAAATCATTGTTTCCCCTATCTAAAGCTATCATTAATGCTGTATATCCTTTTTCATTCTTTTTATTTATATCTACATTTCTTTTTACCAACTCTTTTATTGTATCAATATCTCCAATAAAAGCTGCATACATCAACAACACTTCTTCATCTAACTCGTATGTATTAACCCCTTCTTTCAATTTCATTAATTTATTTTTATTATCCTCATAATATTCTCTTGTTGATATTTTATTTATATTAGGTAAAATTGCTTCTTCTATTTTTTCATCTATAACTGATATAACTGATTCTTTGTTTTTTGTTTCTTTTACAAAATCACAAAGAATATTATATATATCTCTTTCATTTGTCTTTCCTACATTCTTTAATTTGTCAACTAAATGCGAAATGTTAACATATAAAAATGTGAGATTATTCTGTTTTGACAATTCTTGTTCAACATAAGCTTCAATATACAAATAAACATCTTTTATTTGATGATTCGATTCATTTATAAACTCCTTCAATTCTTTCATTTCATATAAAATGTTACTTTTAAGTGGAGATTCCATATCATATCCTCCTTAACACTATCATTTTTTTACCTCACATATAGCTTCTACATTTAACTTACAAAATCCTTCTTTTTGGCAAAAAAAAAATAATTTTAGTAATATCCTTTTCTACCAAAATTATTTTTTATACAGACTAAAATTTAAAACTAATTAGCATTCGTCCTACAAGTGGTCAATACGAGCTTGCGAGTATTGCTGCGCCGGATTTGTGTGCCCGGCAGGGTACAACTTACCATTCAAATCCGTGTGCATCCACGCGGAGCGTTATAATTCAGTCGGAGCTTGAACTCCCACTGAATTATAAATATGTACCCACCGCCTACGCTTTTTCAAGCTTAGAGGCGGGGG
>JBGUYI010000044.1:0-8580 GCA_045118635.1 Acetivibrionales bacterium | reverse complement strand
AGCTCCGACTGAATTATAACGCTCCGCGTGGATGCACACGGATTTGAATGGTAAGTTGTACCCTGCCGGGTACACAAATCCGGCGCAACAATACTCGCAAGCTCGTATTGACTGAAGACGAGAGTTCAAGCTCCGACGTAAATTTAACGCGTCCTTTAGGATGCACACGGATTTGAATGGTAAGTTGTACCCTGCCGGGTACACAAATCCGGCGTAGCAATACTCGCAAGCTTGTATTGACCACTTCTTGTGGATACGCATGATTGTTTTCGGAAATCTTGATAGTATGAAGTATAAATATTGCCACAGTAATATCAACGAAATGTTTGCTAAATAAAAATTTTGCACTTTACAAATTAGATAAAATGCTATAGAATTATGAAGGTAGTAGAAATTTAGTTGATATATACATATTATATAATGTAGGCAAGGGAGGTTAAAAAATGAAATTATTTAATTCATTAACTAGAAAGAAAGAAGAATTTAAATCAATTAGTCCAAATAAGGTTACAATGTATTCTTGTGGGCCTACAGTGTATAATTATTTTCATATAGGTAATGCAAGACCTTTTATAGTGTTTGATACTTTAAGAACATATTTGGAATATAGAGGATATGAGGTAAAGTTTGTTCAAAATTTTACTGATATAGATGATAAGCTAATAAACAAATCGAAAGAAGAAGGGATAAGTGTTCCAGAGATTGCTCAAAAATATATAGATGAATATTTTAAAGATGCAAGAGGATTGGGAATAAGAGAGGCTAGTGTACATCCTAGAGCTACAGAAAATATAAATGAGATAATATCTTTAATAAAAAAACTTCAAGATAAAGGGTATACATATGTTGTAGATGGAGATGTATATTTTAGAACAAGTAAATTTGAAGGATATGGTAAGTTATCGCATCAGGATATAAAAGATTTAAAAGTTGGTAATAGAGTATCTGTAGATGATAGGAAAGAGGAGCCAACAGATTTCGTGTTGTGGAAAGCGAAAAAAGAAGGAGAGCCATTTTGGGAAAGCCCTTGGGGTGATGGAAGGCCTGGCTGGCACATAGAGTGTTCTGCTATGGCAAATAGATATTTAGGTGAGACTATAGATATACATAGTGGTGGACAGGATTTAATATTTCCGCACCATGAAAATGAGATAGCACAGAGTGAAGCTGCAAACGGGAAACCTTTTGCAAGATATTGGTTACATAATGGATTTATTAATGTTAATAATGAGAAGATGTCAAAATCTTTAGGTAATTTTTTTACTGTTAGAGACATAGTGAAGCATTTTGACTATAGGGTTGTTAGATTTTTCATGATAAGTTCGCATTATAGAAATCCAATCAATTTTAGCTTTGAGCTGTTGGAGTCAGCTAAGAATAGTTTAGAAAGGATAGACAATTGCATAGATAATATAAATTATCTTATTAGTAAAGTGAAGGATTTTTCGGATAAAAGTGATAAGGAATTTGAAAAATTGTTAGATGATAAAAAAAATGAGTTTATAAGTGCAATGGATGATGACTTAAATACAGCAGATGCAATAGCTAGTATATTTGATATGGTTAGGATAGCGAATGCTAAGTTTGTAGTTGGAGGAGATTTTTTCAAAAAAGATTTACAAATTGCAAAAAATAAGATAGAAGAATTATGCAATGTTTTAGGAATATTAAAAGAAAATAATACAAGTTTAGAGAAAGAAGTAGAAGAATTAATAGAAGAAAGACAAAGAGCAAGAAAAAATAAAGATTGGAAAAGAGCAGATGAAATAAGGGACATTTTAAAGAGTAAGGGTATAGTTTTAGAAGACACTCCAAGTGGAGTTAAGTGGAAGAAGGTATAATATAAATATGACAGATGATAAAAAAGTGGATGTAGGTTCTTATCATCCATTGGTGCTTGCATATATAGGAGATGCTGTATATGAAGTTCATGTAAGAGATATGCTAGTTCAAAAGAGGAAAGTTTCAGTGCATAAGTTGCATGTAGAAAGTATATTATACGTGAAAGCATCAGCGCAAGCTAGTGTATTAAGAGATATAATAGATGATTTAACAGAAGAAGAGTTAGATATAGTAAGACGAGGTAGAAATGCTAAATCTGGTACAATTCCAAAGAATGCGAAGGTATCAGATTATAAGTATGCCACTGCGTTTGAGGCATTAATAGGTTATTTATATTTAAGTAAAATGTACGAAAGATTAGATTTTATAATAGAGAAAGCCATATTATCAGTAGATAAAAAAAGAACAGAGGGTGTATATAATAGTGAAAGATAAAGAATTTGAAGGAAAGATAGAGGGAAGAAATTCTGTTTTGGAGGCACTAAAATCTGATAGAACCATAAATAAGATATTAGTTTCTAAGGGAGAACGAGAAGGTTCGATAAAGAAAATAATTGCACTTGCTAAGGAAAAGAAGATAGTATTGCAGGAAGTTTTGAGACAAAAATTAGATGAAATAGCCGAAACAAAAGCACATCAAGGTGTTATTGCATTTGTATCGCCTATAGAGTACGTTGATGTTAGAGATATATTAGATGAAGCAAAAAGAAAGGGAGAGGTACCTTTTGTAATTATATTAGATGAAATCTGCGATCCACATAATTTTGGAGCTATATTAAGAACAGCCAATGCAGTTGGTGCACATGGGGTTGTTATTCCAAAAAGGAGAGCGGTTTCAGTTTCGTCTATTGTATCTAAGGCATCAGCTGGGGCGGTGGAATATGTAAAAGTGGCAAGAGTATCTAATATAGCTAATACAATAGATTATTTAAAAGAGAATGGTGTATGGGTATATGGAATAGAAAAAAAAGGTGATAGTAAGTTTTATGAAACAGATTTAAGAGGCGCAGTTTGTTTAGTTATTGGAAGTGAAGGAAATGGAATTAGTAATTTGGTGGCTAAAAAGTGTGACTTTTTATTAAATATTCCAATGAAGGGTGAGATAACGTCATTGAATGCATCTGTTGCTGGTGCAGTTGTTATGTATGAAGTGTTAAAACAAAGGGAACAAAAAAAATAATATACTAAAGAAGGTGTTAGTTTTGTTAACTTGTGGATTTGGGAGAGAAGATGTGGGACTAAGATTTAATTTGGTAATGAGGTTGTTTAGGGTAAAGCAGTGGATAAAAAATTTGTTTATTTTTGCACCAATAGTTTTTGCACAAAAAATTTTTAGCGGAGTAAGTTTAATAAAAGTACTTTTTGCAGTATTTTTATTTTGTATTGTAACATCTTGTGTATATATGTTAAATGACATATTAGACATAGAAAATGATAGAAAACACCCTGTAAAAAAGTTAAGACCAATAGCAAGTGGTGAAGTGTCAAAGAAAGAAGTATTTACGATGGTAGCAATATTATTACCAATAACCATAATATTGGGATTATTTTTAGACATGAACTTTGGCATAGTAATGATATTGTATTTGTTTAATAATTATTTGTATTCATATTTTTTAAAACATTTGGTCATAGTAGATGTAATATCTATAGCAATAGGTTTTGTATTAAGGGTTATTGCAGGTGCTGAGGTAATAGATGTATATATATCGCCATGGATATTGATGTGTACATTGTTTTTAGCGCTATTCTTAGGACTTAGTAAGAGGAAAAGTGAAATTTTGTCGTTAGGTAATGATGCAACACAGTTTAGAAAAAACTTAGAGGAGTATTCAATAGAATTTATTGATAATATGATATCTATAGTAGTTGCTATGACATTAGTAGCATATTCTTTGTACACATTTTTTTCACAAAATGAGGTATATTTAATGGCCTGTACTATTCCAATAGTTATTTATGGGGTATTTAGATATCAATATTTAGTACAAATGAAAAATAAAGGAGAAGTCCCAGAAGATACGATATTAAAGGACAAGCCACTTTTATTAACAATAGGATTATGGTGTGTTGTTGTGCTATTTGCGTTATATTTGTGATAATTTAACTAAAAAGAGGAGATAAGATGCTGTGAAATCTGTATTATATTTAATGAGTTTTGTTGGTAGTGGAGGAGCAGAAAGATATATGATTTCTCTGATAGAGGGATTGAAAAATAAAGATTTTAAATTTTATTTAGGGGTATCAAATATAACTAACAATATTTTTGAGGAAGAATTTAGAAAATTAGGTGTAAATATAGTTTTACTTCCTATTAAGAAAGTTTATGATGTAAAGGCAGCATTGAATATACGTACATTTTGTAAAAAGAATAATATAGATATTATACATACACATTTTTTAAGAGAGAATTGTGTTGCGGTACTTTCAAAACTTTTTGGAAATACTGCAAAAATAATAAATACATGTCATATGAATTGGGAGAACTCTTTTAAGGTACAAGTTTTAAATAGATTAATAACTAGATTTGATTACAAAATTATAGCAGTTAGTAATTCAGTAAAAAGTATTTTAGAGAAGGAAGGAATAAGAAAAAACAAAATACAAGTTATATATAATGGAGTTGATTGTGATTATTTTGAAAGTAGTATTGATTCAACTATAGATGATGAATTTGATATGGGTAAAGATATATTTAAGATATTAACTGTAGCGAGATTTAATGAAGAAAAGGGTCATTTTTATCTTATAGACATTGCAAAAGCACTGTCTAATGAAATCGATTTAGATAAAGTAAGGTTTGTGTTAGTGGGGGATGGGGAATTAAAAGAAGATGTAATGAGATATGCTATGTATAAAGGAATTGATAAATATATAATTTTTACTGGCATAAGAAATGACATAAAAAATATTTTAAGTGGAGCAGACTTATATATTTCACCATCTAAAAATGAAGCACTAGGTATATCTATATTAGAAGCTATGGCGTGTGGAGTTCCAGTTATAGCAACAAATGTTGGTGGAACACCCGAAATATTAGGAGAAGATAATGAATTTTTAGTTGATTATGGAGACAAAGACGTAGCGGTTTCTGACATATTAAAGATTTACAATAATGAAAACAACATAAAAGAAAAAATTTCATCAAATGGAAAAAAAAGAATAAAAAGTATATTTAATCTTGAAACTATGGTTCAAACGACATATAATTTATATATGAATGCAGAATAATAGGGGGCATATTATGAAAATAATAGACGAAAAAGGAAGATTATTTGGAAAGATAAGCATAATAGATGTAATTATTATTGTATTTGTGGTGTTGTTGTGTGTAGTATGTGTGTACAAATACATAAATAGAGAAAGAGGAACAAATGTTCAAAAAGAGAATGAGAAATTGATTATTACGTTTTTAGCAGAAGAAGTACCAGAGTATGTAGTTGATACATTAAAAGAAGGTAAAAAAGTAAGAGAATCAACATGGAAAACACCACTAGGAACACTTGTTAGTTATAACGTACGTCCGTCTGTTTCATATGCAACTACTTTTCAAGGAGAGTATGTGAAGACAACAAAAGAGGGGTATAATTTAGTTGAGGCATCAATAGATAGTTTAGGATATTTTGAAGATACAGGAGTAAGGATAGATGGTCAATTGTTTTTAGTAGGAAAATATATGACTTTAGAAATTGGTGAGAGTGCATATTGGGGAAGGATTTCTTCGATAAAACCAATAGGAGGCTAAAGATGTCAGATAGTATTTTTATAAATTTATTTTTAATCTTTATTAATAAAGTAACAGAAATTTTAAAAGAGAGTAGAATATATAGCATGCTCAAGAGTTTTGGTGCATGGATTTTTGAAGATATAAAAAAGAGTAAATTTGTAAAATTAATATGGAAAGATGAAAAAGCATCATTCTATATTAAATATAGTATTTTTTTGCAGTATGTACAGGTTAAATTAAATAAATTTAGTGAGATGTGTAGAGAAAAATATAAAAAAAATAAATCTTTATTTGAGAGTAGTGTAATTTTTTTAGTTTTAAATGAAATTAGTAAAAATATTGTTTTTGCGTTAGGAATTATTTTTTGTATACAGATGATAATTCCAGAGCATTTGTGGCATAATACATATAATATTATTTTTATATTTTTAGTGTTGTTATTGTATTTAATAAAGGTTACGGTAGATATAAGATTTAATATTAATGTGCATAAATTAGATTTATCTATTTTAGCATTTATGGCAACAGTTATATTAGGTGTATTTAATTCTAAGTTTAGTATTGATTCAGTTAGATATTTATGTTTTTATGCTTCAATATTAGTATTTGGAGTTGTATTAGTTAATTCTATAAGGAATAAATATGCATTTATGAAGTTTGTAAGGTGTATTGTGATTATGTCGTTCTTGATGTGTGTATATGGTATATGTCAGATAATTATGGGGATACCGGTAGATCCATTATTAATAGATTTAAATATGGGACAGATTTTATCAAGAGTATATTCTACGTTAGGCAATCCTAATATATATGCTGGAGTTTTGGTTTTAGTAGTACCTTTTTGTATATTGATGTTTTTAGAAAGTAGTTCCATTAGGGAAAGATTTTTTGTAGCAATTACAGTTTTTCTGCTTATTTATAATATTGCATTAACGTATTCTAGAGCGGCATATGTATCAGTTATTGTTGCAATATTTACATTTTTAATTTTAAAAAATGTAAGATTAGTTCCACTTGTTTTGATTTTATTAATATTGGTAATACCACTGATACCATCAGATGTAATAACAAGACTACTGACATTAGGTAAAGATACATCTAGCACATATAGATTTGGAATATGGCAAACGTCAATAAAAATGATAAAGGATAATTGGTTTTTAGGGATAGGAATAAATATGGATAATTATAAACTTATCTTCACAAGATATTCTGTACTTACTGCACCAGCACATTCGCATATGTTTTTTTTGCAGATATGGTTAGAGTTAGGAATATTTGGGATAGTTACAATGTTTTGGATTATTATAAGATTTTTAAAATGGGCGTTAAAGGTATTATTTTTAGAAACTGATAAAAAGATGAGTAATATCATAATTGCAAATGTTTCATCACTTATGGGTGTAATATTATTTGGATTTTCAGAAAATATAGGATTTAGTTTAAGGATATTATATATGTTTTGGACAGTTGTTATTTTATTAGTGATTTCCTTAAATATATCAGGGAAACAGTATAAAAAAATAGATATGGAGATAGTAGAATAATATCATTAAAAGAATTTTTTAGAGAATTTTTTAATGATATTATTTTTAACTTTGTCGATACCACAAATAAAATCAAGTATAGAACACTCGTCACAGAATATATTTTGATAACATGTTTGTATACCATAAGGAATACTTAATATAATTTTTTTTATTGAATGAATTAAATCACGAGCGCCTAGTATACTACCAACTAGGCAAATAGATACTAAAGGTAATTTTACTTCATATGCATTAATAGAAGCAGAAGAAATACAATTTACTAGACTAAAGACTGAAAAAGATACAACTGCGGCTACAACTTTTCCAAAAGCTACTGATGATTTTTGTAAGATATATGAAAAAGCGGCAAAAGGAAATAAAAGAGATTTAATATATCTTTTTGCTTTAGGAGTTAATTCCATTTCTACTAAAGTTGGATTAGGTAAATTGTTTATATTTTTGTCAAGTTTCTCTTGATGAAATTTTTTAGATAAAGAAAACGTATTATGAGATAAATTAAAAATATTTTTTTTTCGAGTATCTTTTTTATTTATGGTTTTATTTTCAAAAAAAGGATTTAAAAATATATCAGAAGGTTCTATTTTTTTTTCATTTTCTAAATGAAACATACATAATCACCTTTCTTTAAGTATTCAATTTTTAGTTATAGTATTTCTACCAAACAAAAAATTACCAAAAGAGCAATTAGAATCCACTAGGCTAAAGTACCAAGAGTAAATACCTTTAAAAAAGCTAAGAAAAAGATTTACAAAAGATGTAATAATACCTTTTATGGATGCTATTGCAATAACTCCAGTAATAGCAAGCAAAACATATCTAGCATAAGATAAAGAAAATTTATCTAGCATAGAAAAAAACATTATATCAGATATAAAAAAAGCGATTGCAAACGAAAATGCTGTACCTATAGAAGAAAATGCAAATCTTCCAGTATGAAAAATAAGAGCAATGGGAGAAATAATTGCTTTAAAACAAAAAAGTGTACCGTCAGATATAGTAAATTTATTATCATTTATAGTTCTTGATAAAGTTAGTTTATCTATTTTGTCAATATTAATATTTTTATATTTTTTAAATTCATTAAGTTCATCTATATTATTTTCAAGATCCATCTCAAGAGAAGATAAAGAGCCATCAAAATCTAGAGCATATTCATTAAGAATATCATCGCCGTAATTATCGAATGCAATGGAATTATCAGTATTAAAATCACCAGTCACATCAAAATTAAAAGACATAGCAATAACCTCTTTTTTTGTATATTTTGATAAATATATACTAGCATTTTTTTACAAAAAAGTCAATAGATTGATTGAAAGCATTTAAATTATTTTTCGTAAAAAAATAAGCTGATTAATACACTTCTTATTGTAGTGTATAACGTAAGTACAGAGATGTCCCCCGCCTCTAAGCTTGAAAAAGCGTAGGCGGTGGGTACATATTTACAATGAAGACGAGAGT
>JBGUYI010000043.1:0-3369 GCA_045118635.1 Acetivibrionales bacterium | reverse complement strand
TTTAATTTTTTAGAAAAAATTTTTAGGTAATTACTTCCTATTGTGGAATATCTATGCCATTAATTCCCACCTATATCTCAAATTTTTGATATTGAGGTGGGAGAAAATGTCATTTAAAAAATTAGTTCTTTATATTTTTCATTGTTGGGAACAACAACACATCTCTTATTGATGCAGAATTAGTTAACAAGATTATAAGCCTATCTATTCCTATTCCGAGTCCACCAGTTGGTGGTAACCCATACTCTAAAGCTGTTACATAATCGTCATCCATCATGTTGGCTTCCTCGTCCCCAGCTTCTCTTTTTCTTACCTGATCTAAAAATCTTTCCTTCTGATCTATTGGATCATTTAGCTCAGAATATGCATTTGCCATTTCTCTACCAGTTATAAATAATTCAAATCTTTCAGTTAATTCTGGTTGATCAGGTTTCCTCTTTGTAAGAGGTGATATCTCAACTGGATAATCTATTATAAAAGTAGGCTGTATTAAATTTTCTTCCACAAATTCTTCAAACATTAAATTCAAAATTTCACCACGTGTAGCATTATCCTCAACTTGCAAACTTTTACTTCTTGCTGCCTTCACCGCATCTTCATTAGTTTTTATTTCATTAAAATCAATTCCTGAATATTTCTTAACAGCATCTATCATTGTTAGTTTATCCCATGGTGGTGTCAAATCTATCTTCTGTCCTTGATATTCAATCTGTGTAGTACCTAAAACATCTTTTGCAATACTAGATATCATATTCTCTGTAAGTTTCATCATTTCTTTATAATCAGCATACGCCTGATATACTTCCATCATAGTAAACTCAGGATTATGTTTTATGGACATACCTTCATTTCTAAACATTCTACCTATTTCATATACTCTCTCTAATCCACCAACTATTAGTCTTTTTAAATACAATTCTGGCGCAATTCTTAGATACAAGTCCATGTCTAATGTATTATGATGTGTGATAAACGGTCTAGCAGTCGCACCACCAGCTATTGTATTCAATATTGGTGTTTCTACTTCCAAAAATTCTCTTTCATCTAAATACTTTCTTATAGCACTTATTATCTTACCTCTTATCAAAAATGTTTCTTTTACATCCGGATTCACAATTAAGTCAACATATCTTTGTCTATATCTTAAATCTACATCCTTTAATCCATGCCATTTTTCTGGCAAGTTTTGTATAGACTTAGATAACAATGTAACTTCAGAAGCCCTTACAGATATTTCGCCTTTATGAGTCCTAAATACCGTACCTTTTACTCCAACTATATCACCAATGTCATATTTTTTAAAATCATCATACTGTTCATTTCCTATCGCATCAAGTCTCACATAAACTTGTATTCTTCCATCTCTATCTTGAATATCGCAAAAACTTGCTTTACCCATTCCTCTTTTTGACATAATTCTTCCCGCAATTGATACTTCTTTTTCTTCAAATTTTTCAAAATTATCTAATATTTCCTTTGAATGATGTGTTTGCTCATATCTAACTATCTTAAAAGGATCCTTACCTTCCTCTTGCAAATCAGCTAATTTCTGTCTCTTTATCTTTAAAAGTTCATTTATATCTTGCTCTTCCATATACTTTATCCCCCAATTCTCTAAAACAAATAAAATTTCAAATCATTATTTCTTTATTTCTCTTATTTCATAAGAAACTACACCAATTGGAACTTCAATGTCAACAACTTCACCGACTTTTCTTCCTATAAGTGCCGCTCCAACAGGTGATTCATTTGATATTTTGAAATTATCAGGATCAGCTTCTGTAGAACCTACTATTAAGTACTCAACTTCCTCTTTTAATCCCTTATGAAATAATTTAACTATGGACCCAACACTGACAATATCTGTTGTTACTTCGTTCTCATCTATAATTTTTGCATTTTTTAGAATCTTTTCTAATTGAACAATTCTTACTTCAACCTGCGCCTGTTCATTTTTCGCCTCGTCATACTCAGAATTTTCTGATAAGTCTCCAAATGATAATGCTTGCTTTATTCTTTCCGCTATCTCTCTTCTTTTTTGACCTCTTAAATATTCCAATTCATCTTCTAGTTTTTTTAAACCCTCTGAAGTTAAAACAACCTCTTTATTATTTGCCATCTTTTCTTCTCCCCTCTTTTATCTTTTCATAACTTTCAACACAACTTCATTTCTATCCAAAATCACTAACGTTTTTTTTGTATCACTTAACAACATATAACAATTTTCTTCATTAAATTTATCAGAAGAAGCATTTATCACCTTTCGGCTCCCCTTCTTGCATCTTTGATACTTTTCATCATTTACATTTCCAAAAAAAACAACATCAGTCTTTTTTACAGTTATTAATCTTTTTCTTTTTCTCTTTCCTATTATTTTATCAACATCTATTTCACTACCCACAACTGTATATTCAAACTCTATTTGTCTATGTAAAATAATTAGATATATAATAAAACAATCCAAAAAAAACACCAGTGGCATGAACGAAAAAATAAACTTACTTAAACACATCCCAATGATACTAAGAAAAATAACTACAAAAATGGCACAAACTAAACCTATCTTATCTATAAAAGTCATCTTTCTTCTTAACAAAATCTCAATAACTGTTTCCAATTGAAAAACTCACCTCTAAAAATTACTTTGGCGGAGAAGGTGGGATTCGAACCCACGAACGGCTTATAAAACCGTCAACTGATTTCGAGTCAGCCCCGTTATGACCACTTCGATACTTCTCCTCATATCAAACTTTACTATTATTTTCTAAGATTTCTAAAAAAAACTTTCAAGATATTAGAACAATCTTCTTCTAGTATTCCTACACAATAATTCACCTTATGGTTTAATCTTTCCTCATCTAAAATACTAAAAACCGACACAACGGCACCTGATTTCTCATCTCTTGCACCTATATATAAATTTCTAATCCTTGATAAAACCAAAGCCCCTGCACACATGGTACATGGCTCTAATGTAACATACATATCGCAATCATTAAGCCTCCAATCGCCAAGCTTTCTTGACGCTCTTTTTATAGCTATAACTTCTGCATGACCCAAAGGATCTTTTCTAGATTCTTTATTATTATGTGCTCTAGATATAATCTCCCCATCTTTCACTATTACAGCACCTATAGGGCATTCACCTTTATCATACGCATGTCTTGCCTCTTTATATGCTTCAAACATAAACCATTCCCTGGTTCTTGGCTTAAAAATATTTCTACAATACTTCACAAATATTACACCTTCTGCTCATACTGTTTGAATATAATTTCACAATTTATAACTCAGTCGGAGATGTCCCCCGCCTCTAAGCTTGAAAAAGCGTAGGCGGTGGGTACATATTTACAATTAAGTGGGAGTTCA
>JBGUYI010000042.1:0-9319 GCA_045118635.1 Acetivibrionales bacterium | reverse complement strand
GTGGATGCACACGGATTTGAATGGTAAGTTGTACCCGTAGGGTACACAAATCCGGCGCAGCAATACTCGCAAGCTCGTATTGACTGTTATCTTAGATACATATATTAATCCAAAAATATTTTTCCCTAAAAATGCCTATTTAGGGGTTGAAAAAAGAAACAAAACATGAGAGAATAAATGTGAATAAATAGCGAAAGGATGTGAAGACTACCTAAAATATTTATTTTAGTGTAGTAAAAATAAGATGGATAATATAGAGGCTATAGTTCTTGCAGCAGGTGAAGGAAAGAGAATGAAATCTGATTGTGCTAAGGTTTTAAATAAAGTTTGTGGAAAAACTATGATTGATTGTGTTAAAGATTCTATTATAAAGTCTGGTATTTCAGATATTGTTGTTGTTGTAGGGCATAAAAAAGAAGATATTATGGAAGAATTGCAAGATAGTGTAAGGTATGCGATTCAAGAAAAACAGTTAGGTACAGGACATGCAGTTGGTATAGCATGCAAGTATTTAAAAAAGGATTGTAATTATGTAGTGATTCTTTGCGGAGATACGCCTCTAGTAACGCCTGAAACAATAATTAATACTATAAAATATCATAAAGACAATGATTTTTCAGCTACTATGGTTTCTGCATATTTTGATAATCCAGAGGGGTATGGGAGAATAGTAAGAGATGATAATGGCAATGTTGTAAAAATTGTTGAGAACAAAGACGCTAATGATAAAGAACAAAGAATAAAAGAGATTAATTCTGGAATATATTGTTTTGATGTTGATAGTTTAAAATATGCAGTAAATAAAATTAATTCTAATAATAGTCAAGGCGAATATTATTTAACCGATACAATTGAAATTTTAATAAAGTCAGGTAAAAGAGTAGGAGCCAAAGTAATTTCTGATAACAATGAAATTTTTGGCGTGAATAACAAAATTCAATTAGAGAAAGCAAATTCTGTTATGAGAAAGAGAATAAATGAAAAGCATATGCTAAATGGTGTAACATTTATAGATTCTAGTTTAGCGTATATTGAAAGTGAAGTGAAAATAGGTAAAGACACATTGATATATCCAAACACAATTATAGAAGGAAATACAGTCATAGGTGAAAATTGTGTAATAGGTCCTAGTACAAAAATAGTTTCTAGTAACATAAAAAATGGTGTAGTCATAAAAAATTCAGAGGTTTTAGAGAGTGAAATAGATGATAATACGAAGGTTGGTCCGTTTGCATACGTAAGACCTAATAGCAAAATTGGAAAGAATGTAAAGATTGGAGATTTTGTTGAAATCAAAAAATCTAGCGTAGGTGATAATACAAAGATTTCACATCTTACATATGTAGGAGATGCAAAAGTTGGGAAAGGTGTCAACTTAGGCTGTGGAGTAGTTGTTGTAAATTATGATGGAAAGAATAAATATGAAACAACTATAGGGGATAATTCATTCGTTGGTTGCAATGTCAATTTAATATCTCCAGTTAATGTAGAAAAAAACACATTTATAGCAGCAGGTTCAACTATAACAGAAGAAGTGCCAGAAAATGCATTGGCTATAGCGAGGTCAAGACAAATAATAAAAGAAGATTGGGTAAACAGAAAAAATAATAAAAAGGGGTAAGTAAATGAATATTCATGGAAAAGATATAAAAATTTTTGCAGGTAATTCTAATAAACAGCTTGCAGAGGAAATAGCGGAGAAAATAGGACTTCCTATAGGAAGTGCAAATGTCGGTATGTTTAGCGACGGAGAAAGTGCAATAAATATAGAAGAAGTTGTTAGAGGGTCAGATGTTTTTATAATACAGTCTACGAGTAAACCTGTTAATGACAACTTAATTGAGTTACTTATAATGATAGACGCACTAAAGAGAGCATCAGCAGGTAGAATTACAGCTGTTATGCCATATTTTGGGTATGCAAGGCAAGATAGAAAGGCTAAAGCACGTGATCCAATTTCAGCGAAACTTGTTGCCAATTTATTAACAGTTGCTGGTGCTGATAGAATTTTGACAATGGACTTACATGCGGCACAGTTGCAAGGTTTTTTTGATATACCAGTTGATCATTTAGTAGGGGTACCAATTTTAGCGCAGTATTTTAAAGAAAAATTTGCAGATGATGATGATGTAGTTGTTGTATCACCGGATGTAGGTAGTGTTACAAGGTCAAGAAAATTTGCACAAAGATTAGATTGTCCTCTTGCTATAATAGATAAAAGAAGACCAAAAGCTAATGTGTGTGAAGTTATGAATGTAATAGGAGATATAGAAAATAAAAAAGTTATATTAGTTGATGATATGATAGATACAGGAGGAACAATTATAAATGCTGCAAATGCCTTAGCAGAAAGAGGGGCAAAAGAGGTTTATGCTTGTTGTACTCATGGTGTATTATCAGGTGAGGCCATTTCAAAAATACAAAGTTCAAAAATTAAAGAAATGATTGTTTTAAACACAATAGAGTTACCAAAAGAAAAAAGGATTGATAAAATAAAAATATTATCAGTTGCTAGTGTGTTTGCAGAGGCAATAGAGAGAATATACGGTGATATATCAATAAGTACTTTATTTACCCAGTTAGATTAAGAAAATCCGTTCTTTTAGGGAACGGATTTTACATATCTATAATAAATTAATAAGATTAGTTGTTGTTAGAGTTCATATCACTATTTGAAGGATATGAATTACCAGTATACGATTGGAAAACTTTTTTAACGATATTTCCACCAATTTTTCCAGCTTCTCTTGAAGTTAAGTCTCCATTGTATCCAGGTTTTAAGTTTACACCTAATTCCTTAGCAACTTCATATTTCATGTTTTCAAATGAAGTTGTTGATTTGTTATTTGTGCTGTTTGCCATTTTCAAAGTCACCTCCTTTACGTTAATATTATGTCACCAAATAAAAAAAATATGACAAGAAGATTTTGCCTAAAAAAATGGAATAAAATAGTCAGAAAAATATATTATTTATTAGATGAGAAAAAAATCGGAAGTGATAAAACTTGAAAAAGTTTTTTAAGATAATGTTATGCATAATTTTGATTTTTAATACAACAACAGTTTGTTTTTCTGATGATATTTTAGAAGAAGAGTTAAATTATCCAGTATTTTTAAAGCAATCTACAAAAATACCAAATGTGGAAGCTAAAAGTGCAATTGTTATAGATTTTGAAACAGGTAGAGTTTTATATGAAAAGAACGCGTATGAAAAAAGGCCAATGGCTAGTACAACAAAAATAATGACTGCAATAGTTGCCTTAGAAAATGGAAATTTAAATGATGATGTAACTATAAGTAAAAGGGCAGCATTAATTGGAGGTTCTACAATAAAGTCTAGACAAAATGAAGTGTATAAATTAAGGGAATTAATGTACGGACTTTTAATGAAATCAGGGAATGATGCTGCTATTGCGATAGCAGAACATATAAGTCAAAGTGTGGAAAATTTTGTAAAGCTTATGAATAATAAAGCAATAGAAATAAATACATTAGATACACACTTTGTAAATCCGCATGGATTAGATAGAGATGGTCATTATACAACAGCATATGATTTGGCTAATATAGCAAGGTATGCAATGAAAAATGAAAATTTTTCAAAGATAGTTTCGACAAAAAGTAAAACAATTAGTAATGGAAAAACATTTAATAATACAAATGAATTATTATTTTTGTACGATGGATGTAATGGTATAAAGACAGGTTTTACAAATAAGGCGGGAAGATGTCTTGTCACATCAGTAAAAAGAGGGAGTGAACATTATATTTCAGTAGTTTTAGGCTGTGAGACAAAAAATAAAAGAGCTCAAAGTAGTAAAGAGATATTGGATTATGCATATGAAAATTATAAGAGATATGAACTTATAAATAGTAGTGAAGTGTATGAAATGGTGAAAGTTGTAAAAGGTAAAAAGAATGAAATTGGAGTTTTGCCCAAAGATACAATAATATTACCAATAAATAAAGATGAATATTCAAATCTCAGTACTAATGTTTATGTAAAAAATAATTTAACAGCACCTATAACAAAAGGACAGGATATGGGTTATGTGGAGTTTATGGCAAATGGAGAAATTATAGCAAAGACTTCATTGGTAGCAAAAGAAAATGTAAAAAGAAAAGAGTTTGTGGATTATTTAAAAGAATTTTTAGTTTACTTGAGTATAAAATTGTAGTAGAATATACCAAGGAAGGGGGATTGACATTATGATAAAAATAGCACCATCTATATTGTCAGCAGATTTTGCGAATTTAGAACGAGACATAAAAAAAGTAGAAGAATATGGGGCAGACATGATACATGTAGATGTTATGGATGGGTTGTTTGTGCCTAATATAACAATAGGGGCACCGGTTGTGAGATCTATTAGGAAATGTACCGGTCTTATACTGGATGTTCACCTGATGATAGAAAATCCGGACAAGCACATAGAGGATTTCGTAAAAGCTGGTAGTGACATAATAACAATTCATCAAGAAGCTACAAAACACTTACATAGAACTGTGCAAAGTATAAAAAAACATGGTATAAAATGTGGGGTGGCTATAAATCCAGCGACATCATTAACCGAGCTAGATTGGATTATAGAAGATGTAGACATGGTATTAATAATGACAGTTAATCCAGGGTTTGGCGGACAAAGCTATATAGAGAGTATGACAGATAAGGTAAGAGACTTAAAAAAGATTATAGATAAAAAAGGGTTAGATATTGATATAGAAGTAGATGGAGGAGTTTCGCTAGATAATGTTAAAATGTTATCTGATGCAGGAGCCAATGTGTTTGTATCTGGTTCATCGATATTTAATTCAAAAGATATGGAGAAAACAATGAAAGACTTTAAGATGTTGACATGAGAGTAGAGAAGTTAGAAAGGTAAGTGTGTAAGTTTATGAATAATGTTTTATTAAGATTAAAGAATGTCGTAAATAGGGTATTTTTTAGATTTCCGGCTAGTAGTTTGTGCTTGATAATGATTTGTATACTAAGTATATTTTATAGAAGTATAGATAGGCTTTGTAGGCTTGATATAGCTAAGTTATATATTGTTTTATTTCAAGGTTTAATAATAACATTTGCAACAGATATTGTATTAGAGAATTTGAATAAAAAGATAAACAGTATTAGATTAATAGCTTATGCTGTAACAGGTATAGTTTTGTTCCTTGAATATGTTGCGTTATTGAAAGAAGAATTTTTAATAAGGAATGGGTTTGGTATAATATGTTTAACAAATGCACTAATATTTTTGACTGTATTTTTATTCAAGAATAAAAAAAGAGGATCATTTGAATTAAATTTAGTGAATTTAGTTAACAATTTTGTTTGGTCGTTTATGGTTGCTAGTATAATATATTTACTTAGTATAACAAGCCTTTTTGTATTAGATATTTTCTTCGAAATAAACGGATTTAGAAATGTAGCTATTGTAGTTTATAGTTTAGTGTTTCCATATATGTTTTTGTATAGAGTACCAAAAGTTGGACAACAATTGGAGTATCCTAAGTTTTTTGGTGGTATAGTAAAATTTGTAGGAGTGCCAGCAGGTTTGTTTATGCTTGTAGTACTTAATATAGTTTGTGGAAAACATTTGATTTATGGAATAAAAGATGTTGATATATTTTTAAGGATTGCTATGACATTTTTGGCAGATTATATTTTGTTGATGCTTTTTATAGCACCGTTTAAGGAAAGATTATATGTTAATATTAGAAAATGGAGTGTGCTTTTGCTATTACCAATAATAGCGATGATGGTTTATATAGTATGTCATAATATTATGAGTTGTCGTGAAAGTTATGGATTAGGTTATAGGTACAGGGCGTATTTAAGTTTGTACTATTGGATATTTATAGATGCCATATTAGCATTGGTTTATATTGTGTTAACAAAAGTAAAGGATTCTAAATATCAGTACATGATATTTTTAGCTGTAGCTATATGTTTTGTAATTGCAGGATTTGGACCACTTAGTATGAACAATGTGGTGAGTAAACTCAGAGAATTTGTTAAGCTTGGTTCATGTTGCCCATAAAATAATTTGTTGTTAGATTTAAAAGAGAGTGAGGACGTAGGATTTATGAAAGGACTTGTTGTTTGTGGCGGTATTGTAAGAGATGTAGATATGATAAAAGAGGTATCTTTAGATGTTGATTTTATAATATGTGCAGATAAGGGTACTATGTATGCAAAAATGGTGGATATAGTACCAGATTTGATTGTTGGAGATATGGATTCTATTTTAGGGGAAGATGCGCTAAATTATTATAAAGAAAAAAATGTGCCAGTAGAGACATATCCAACAGATAAAGATATGACAGACTCAGAAATAGCCATATGGAAAGCAGTTGAAAAAGGTTGCGATGAGCTTGTGATAATGGGAGCTACTAAAGATAGATTAGATCATTGTATAGGTAATGTTTTAGTGTTAAAGAAGTTACTTGATAATAATGTGAAAGCAGTTATAAAAGATGAGAATAATGAAGTAAGATTAATAAATGATAAGATTAAGCTTTATAAGGATGATGGATATAAAGTAAGTTTATTGCCATTAACACAAGAAGTAAGAGGTATTACAACTTATGGTTTAAAATATGCTTTAGATAACGGAACATTAGTTATGGGAAAAAGTATAGGAGTGTCTAATGAATTTGATGGTGAGTTAGCAGAAATAACAATAAAGGAAGGTTTGCTTTTAGTTATAAAATCAAAAGACTACGAATAGTAGAAAGGCAGGGTAGAGTTTATTGGAAACATTAAAAAAAGAACTAAATAACGGGAAGATTAGGAATATTTATTTGTTTTATGGTGAGGAAGAATATTTAAAAGAGAAGTTTTTAGAAAAGATAGAGGATATTGTTTTGCCAGATGGACTAAAAGATATTAATAAAATTGTCATGAATGAAGAAAAGAATATTTCTAAAATTGTTGATGTTTTAGAAACTCTGCCATGTTTTTGTGACAAAAAATTGGTTGTAGTTAAGGATAGCTTGCTTTTTAAGGCCGGAAAGAAAGATAATAAGAAAGAGGAATTAGAACGTTTAATAGATAAAGTTCCAGATTATACATGTTTGGTATTTTTAGAAAAAGAGATAGATAAGAGATTAAAGGTAGTAAAAGAGGTAGCTAAAAAGGGATTGGTTGTTGAATTTAAGATGCAAATGCCTGGTGTTTTGCTAAAGTGGGTTGCAAAAGAGTTTAAGGCTAGTGGAAAAATTATAAGTAAAGATGCTTCAGAAAAATTGATAGATTATAGTGATAGAGCTATGTTTTCTATAATCAATGAAATAAATAAGTTATCTGTATATGCTTGTGATAGAGAAGAAATTAGTGTATCAGATATAGAAAATGTTTGTACGAAATCCATAAATGTAAGAATTTTCGATTTAATGGATAATATTTCTATAGGAAATCAAGACTTAGCTTTTAAGAATTTAAAAGAGATGATAATTTTAAAAGAGCCTATTCAAAAAATAATGTTTATGATAATAAAGCACGTGAGACAACTTTTAGAAATGAAACTTTTGTTAAATGAGGGGTATTTACTAAAAGATTGTGTTAGTAAGATGAGCATATCGCCGTACACAGGGAATAAGTTGTTTGTACAAGTTAAGAATTTTCAAGTAAATAAATTAAAATCCGTATTAGAAGAAATGGTTTCATTAGATTATAAGATAAAAAATGGGGAAATAAGGGATATATTAGCAGTTGAGCTTTTAATAATTGCATTAAAATGTCATTAATTTTCTAATATTGGTTGATTTTTTATCCATTGTTATCCAGGTATTATACTGTATTATAATATTTTTTTGCCAAAATTGTTAATTTTCTAGGATAAAATTCCGATAATACTAACGAAGATGCGCAGAAAAAAATAATAATATAGATAAAAAGGAGAGATGTCTAAATGAAATCAACAGGTATAGTTAGAAGATTAGATGAACTAGGAAGACTTGTTATACCAAAAGAGTTAAGGAGAACTCTAGGTATAGATGTAAAGGATCCATTGGAAATATATGTTGATGGCGAATCAATAATTTTAAAGAAATACGCTCCAGCATGTATTTTCTGTAATGAAGCAAATGATGTTGTTTCATTTAAAGGAAAGAATATTTGTTCAAATTGTATGAAACTAATAGCTAAATCAAAATAATGGAAATAAAATTCTTGAAAAATGTGAAAAGAACATCTACAATGAAAGTATAGTAGGTGTTTTTTTTTGAGGGAAGGTGAGAATAATGTTGTTGAGAGAGGAATTAGAAAATTTAGAAGAGAATATATTATCGACTTATGCAACACTTAGCAAAAAGTCTAAGGGAAGACTAAGAAAAGAGGAAGATTGCAGTGAGCGGACAAAGTTTCAAAGAGATAGAGATAGGATAATATATTGTAAGGCATTTAGACGTTTAAAACATAAAACACAGGTTTTTATATCGCCAGAAGGTGATCATTATAGGACAAGACTTACGCATACATTAGAGGTAGCCCAAATAGCGAGAAGTATAGCAAGAGGACTAAGGTTAAACGAAGATTTAACAGAGGCTATTAGCTTAGGACATGATTTGGGACATACCCCATTTGGCCATACAGGAGAGAGGGTTTTAAATGAGATTTGCAAGTATGGTTTTAAACATAATGAGCAAAGTTTAAGAGTAGTTGATTACTTAGAAAATAAGAATAGAGGACTAAATCTAACCTTTGAAGTAAGAGATGGAATATTAAATCATACAGGTGATAATGTCGCGAGTACATTAGAGGGCAAAATAGTGAAATTTGCAGATAGAATAGCATACATAAATCATGATATAGAGGATGCCATTTCGGCTGGTATTTTAAAAGAAGAGGATTTGCCTAAAGAATGTGTTAGAGTATTGGGGAATACATCATCTAAACGTATAAACAATATGATAGTGAATATAACAAAAAATTGTCGAGATAAAAATTATGTAAAGATGACAGATGAATTTTGGAATGCTACAGATAAACTAAGAGATTTTATGTTTGATAGAGTTTATATAGGTTCAGTTGCAAAAAAAGAAGAAAAAAAAGCAGAGGATATAGTGAGTAAATTGTACATAACTATCCTTAAAAATCCTAGTTTACTTCCTGATGAGTGGCGAGAAAACCTAAAGTTTTATGATTTAGATAGGGTAGTGTGTGATTATGTGGCAGGAATGACAGATAGATATGCAGAAACTTTTGCAATGTCGTTAGATTAAAAATACCCACTTTATCTAAAATTTAGCGAGAATACCCTCACTTCTACAAGTGAGGGATGAATCGCCAAAAAAATATAGTATTGACAATTTTGGAATA
>JBGUYI010000041.1:0-5915 GCA_045118635.1 Acetivibrionales bacterium | reverse complement strand
TCCGTGTGCATCCTAAAGGACGCGTTATAATTTACGTCGGAGCTTGAACTCTCGTCTTCATTGTAAATATGTACCCACCGCCTACGCTTTTTCAAGCTTAGAGGCGGGGGACATCTTCGTACTTACGTTATATTTCTTATAAATCTCTTTGGCTTTTCTCTTGAATTTTTAAAGTATCAGCTATACTATATTTAGGGAAAACATCCTCACCATTTAAAAATAATCCTGTTAAATATGTATTTTTATTCTGGCAAGCCACCATAAGAGGTGACCTTCCTCTATTATCTTGTATATCACAGTCTGGATTATATTTTATCAAACACCTTATCATATCCATATTATTATCATCTACCGCAATCATAAGAGGCGTTCTCCCATATTCATCCTGTAAATTTATTATATTATTATCTTTTTCTAATAAATACCGTACTAATAATTTGTTCTTTCTTTTACACGCTACAAATATAGGCATTTCTCCACCTTTACTCTTAACATTAACAATAGCTCCTCTATCTAACAATAATTTTGCCATACGAATATTATTAAATTTACAAGCTATAATTATAGGTGTTAACCCTAACTCATCACTCACATTAACATTAATATTTTGATTATCTGTTAATATTTTATAAACAGCTACTGTATTATTTTTTTTACAATATTTCAACAAAAGCTTTTCAATAATATCAATGCTAATTATTTCTTCTTGTCTATCATATGCATTTATTGCAACATTTACGAAAAATTGTTTTACCTTATCAAAACTCATGTTAAATCTCATAAATATCATATCCTTTATCTAAGAATCGGTTACCATTACATCTTTTAGAGTACTAACACAAATTGTTTATATTTCAAATTACAATATGGCACAAATTCCTTTTTTCTCAACCTGTTTTGCCACTTGTTCTCTGTCTCGTTCTGACAATTGTACCTTTTGTAACTTTCCTAAATTACTATAATCAAGATACTGATCAATATCTTGTCCTGTTAACTCTTGTTCTTGTTCTTTTTCTTTATTCTTAAATTTACTCATACATTTTTCCACATATTTATCTATCTTTATTTTTTTGCTTTCCTTTTGCGTACCTTCCATATAAGCCTTAATTACTTTATTGTAACATTTATCTGTTTTTAATGAATTATAAATTAAATTACAAATTACGAAACCTAAAGCTATTGAAATTCTAAATTTAAAAAATTTATTAATCACAATTAATAAACAAAATTGAAATATATCATTAGCCAACATTTTCATTATTTTACTACGACTTGGACCTATCTGCAATTTTCTATCTTCATTAAACTTATTCAATAAAATCCCAAATAACACAACATAAATAATGTTATGCCATACTTTTAACATATATGGAATTAATATCAACGCTAACATACTTCCTATTAATTGTTTTTTATCTACCACTTCTCTAATAATTGACTTTAAATTTATAAACATTCTTTTCTTAGCGCTTATTTTATTTTCCATAAGTTTTTTCACTTCTTTGTCTATTTCCAACTCCTGTGCCCCAGCATTCACCAAATTATTTATAATATTTTTTCTTTTAATTTTGAATTCTTTAATACAACTTAAAGGAACATTTTCCTCTTTCCATTTAAGACAATTTAGAGGCGTTCTTCCTTTATTATCTTTTATATCTACACGTGCTTTTTCTATTAGTAATTCTTCTATGCAAATTTCTGCTGTAAATACATTCTTTTCATTACTACTACAAAAATGATGCAATGCAGTCATCCCATCATCATCTTGTATATTTACATCTACATCATTTTCTAATACACATATACTTGCTTCACTACATAGTTTGTCCGATTTCGCAACTTTTGTCAAAATTGTTTCCCCATTAGAATATTTTTTGTTCAAGTCAACATCACTTTGTTTTAACTTTTCCACAACCAGCTCTACTATACCACTATTCAAATATTTACTTTCAAAAATACTCTCTACTAAATAATCGCAATTATCTTTTTCAACATTATCTATTATCCATTGTATTATATTTTCATTTTCGCAAACTTCCCTATTTGAAAAAATTTTACTCAAATTATTATTTATTATTATTTTAAATTCTTTAGCTATAACATCATCATTTAAAAATTTGCTTTCTACAAATCCTTCTACAATCTCTGATTTATTATAACCTGTTTCCTTTTGTATTTCATTTATAATTTTTCTAATCTTTTCAACTTCTATATCATCCTTTAAATATTCCTTCTCTAAAAGTGTATCTATCAATAAATTTTTTGTAATTTTCCTAACACAACAATGTATTAAATCACTATTTACTGAAATTTCTCTCAACATCTTTTTTAATATACCATTAGTTTTATCTTTTTTTAGATTATATATCCCCCATTTTAAAAAACTCTCATTTTTACTTTTTATATATCTTTCGGAAATACGAACAAAAGAAATTTCTACTAAACCTTTTAATTTCTTATCTTCTTTTGTTTCTTTTTTTACTTCAATGGTATCATCATCATTTGCTTGATTTAGTAAACTTTTAATATATTGTTCCACTAAATCTCTTGTCGTTTGTTCATTCTTTTTTTCTTTCATGGATTTATATTGCCCTCTTTCTTTTTTAGATTTCTTTTTCTACTTCCACTTATAAGCTAAAATTATTTTTAACATATACTCTAATTCTCTCCTAATTTATGGAATATATGTTAGGTTTATTCTACTATGCATTCTGATTATATGCAATATCTTTTTTAATAGAATAGGAATAAAGCCACATGTGTTTTCATCAAAAAAGATACAGAATATTTATTTCTGTATCTCTTCACAAATCTCATTTGATAATTTAGCAAACTGATATATTGTTAAAGTCTCTCCTCTTTGATTTTCTTTTATACCTAACTTGTTAAATATCTTTCTATAATTATCCTTAGATATATTAAATCCCATAGATGATGATAAAGCATTCAAAAGCGTTTTTCTTCTTTGACTAAAAGATGCCCTCACAGTTCTTCTAAATACATCTTTATCAACTAAATCCACCTTAGGCACCTTATCTATAACAAGTTCTACAACTGCAGAATCAACTTCTGGCTTTGGTATGAAACAATTTGGTGATACAATAAAGGCAATCCTAGGACTTGCATAATAGTTAACTGCAACAGTTAGCGAGCCATAGTTCTTTGTTCCTTCTTTTGCTACCATTCTTTCAGAAACTTCTTTTTGAATCATAAAAACCATTTTATCTATATTTACTTGTTTCTCTAGAAGTCCCATTATTATAGGTGTCGTAATATAATAAGGTAAATTTGCAATAACTTTAACACTTTTAAATTTAAATCTACTTATTATTTCATTTACATCAACCTTTAAAATATCTTCATTTATTATCATGACATTATTAAACTCTTTTAAATTTTCCTCTAAAGCTGACAATAAATGCTTATCTATTTCCACTGCTACTACTTGTCCAGCTTTTTTGGCAAGCTCTACTGTCATATTGCCAATTCCTGGTCCTATCTCTATAACCAAATCTTCTTTTTTTATATTTCCCAAATTCACTATCTTAGTTATAATATTTTCATCTATCAAAAAATTTTGTCCTAACGATTTTGTAAACTTTATATTATGCTTCTTTATCAAATTATTAGTACTTCTTATCATTATTAACTGCTCCCTTAGTCACCTAGTATATATACTCTTACATTTCGTCTTCCAAATCTATTCACTTCTGCTTTCGTTTCATAAAACAAGTCTATTCTATTACCTTTTATTGCTCCTCCTGTATCACCAGCTATTGCATACCCATAATCTTGTGTTCCATCTAATGATTCAATATATAATCTAGTTCCAAAAGGTATTACCTTACGATCTATCGCAACAACACCTCTTCTAGCTTTCATGCCTGATGCTGTTATCCCAAAATACGGATCCCCAGGCCTTTTACCTGTATCTTCATAACTTGCGCAATACGCTGTAGCTTGCATGTCAATAACTTTTTTATATCTTAATGAATCTCCTCTAGAAATTTTCTTAACCGACGCTTTTGTCCCTTTTTCAACTATCTTATCAATAGATTTTTTTACTATCTCTTTTTTTACTACCTCTCTTTTTATATTTTCACCATTCTCATAAGTTGTCTTATAAGTTATCCTTCTTTCTCCATTCACTCCATTTTGAATAACTTTTTCCACTGAAATGTCTAAATTTCTATTGTTTCTAGTTTTTAACTTAAATGGAATCTCTTCCAATTCTGTATCAAACTCTTCTCTAACCCTTATAATCTCGATTTTTATTCCTTCCCTTATTCTATCTTCAATATGATGATCTTTTATATAATCTAAATCTGATAAAATTACATTGTTTTCTTTTAGTACATCCTTTATTGTAAGACCAGTTGACATAACAATTTGCTCGTTCCCATCAACTTTTAATACGACTGGAAGTGCTCTTAAAATATGTACCGAACCTTCTGGTAAATCCCTAATCTTAGTATCTTTGCTAAAATCTAAAGTATCATATTCTCCTAATTTTATATTTTCTTTATTTAACAAGTCTCCTACAGTCTTCTCTTTTGTTAATATTTTTGTTTCTTTTCCTTCGTCAAAAATTGTTATTTCTTTTTCCGAATAAAAACCCGTTATTGTAATTGCCGTTACAATAACTATCATCGCTGTAAACACACTAAGGCCATCTATTGAAATATTTTTAATATTTCTAAAAAATGGTTTCATAAATATCATTGGTGCAAAACCTAAATCTAAAACTTTATTAGTTCTAGTGGTACCACACCTTCCTCCTCTCTTATTCTAAAACTACTAACTCTTGTATTCTATCTTAAACATTTGATTTTGTCAAATTACTCCAAACAACACTGATTTTTAGCTGTTTTTACCACTTGTATATTAACTCCATTATAATAATGTTTTAGTATTTCTTGATATGTCTTGCCATTTTTAGCCATTTCATTAGCTCCAATCTGACTTAATCCTACTCCATGTCCATTGCCTAAAACTTCAATATTTAATTTGTTATCACCAACATTTATTATTTTAAAATTTGTAGATTTTAGACTAAAAATATTTCTAAATTTTTCTCCTTCTATTTTTACACCAGAAATTATTAAATACCTAACTCTATTACTTTCATTTCTTTCAACTTTTGATATATCATTAAACGAAGAAAATTTTACGTTAGGATATTCTTTTAAAATCTTTTTCCTAAACTCATCTACAGTAATTTCCACATTTGTAGTAGATTCATCCTCTTTCGAAATAGTATCTACACTTTGTAAATATGGTATATCTATGTGTGACCAAATTTCCTTAGAACTTTCAGTTTTTCCAACACTATTTGAATGAAATACTGGCAATATCAAATCACCTTTAAAGCATATAACCAAATTTTTAGTATCATCAATAGCTCTGCTTATTTTGTTCCAATACTTTTTAGAATCATCACCCCATTTTTTTAAAATATCCTGTTTTGGATTATATGCTTGGCAATGTCTAAAATCATCACACACATGTGCTTCCTTATGAGACTTGTCAAGATTATGAATCTTCTTATATGCAAAAGTTCTTGCTGCTATTGCCTGTGCTTTTAATGCCTCTTCACAAAACTCCGCTGGCATCTCACTCGCCACAACACACTTTACATATTCTTCTAAATCCATCTCGATTATATTTCCCTTATTATATATCTTGATTTTTATATTATCCTCTTTAGTTTGATTACTAAAAAAAATAAATGGCACTACTATTAGTAAAATAACTGTAAATATAATGTGTATAAATATTCCTCTCATACTATATTATATCATAAAACTTGTAATTATATTCCTTAAAAATATATAACTCAGTCGGAGATGTCCCCCGCCTCTAAGCTTGAAAAAGCGTAGGCGGTGGGTACATATTTACAATTCAGTGGGAGTTCA
>JBGUYI010000040.1:0-4617 GCA_045118635.1 Acetivibrionales bacterium | reverse complement strand
CAACTACTATTAGTATAATGATTGACTGATCCATATACTCATCCTTTCAGTTTTATTTTTTTACATATTCAAAAGTTTTTTTGTCATAATCAATCTTAATTCTTTGTGAATAATCTTCTCTGGCTCGGTGTAAATTAATCTGACTTCTTAAACTTGTAAAATTATCACCAACCCAAATATACTCACTAACATCTGTTGCCTTTAAAATAGCATCCATCTTGTCTTTATCAAGAGTAACTTCAGGTTGCCAAACACAAGTTTGTGCAACAGTTTCTTTTGTTCTTGGTTCTGCTTTTTCACTACAAGCAATTAAACCAAATACCATTACAAAACATAAAACTAAACTTAGAATTTTCTTTAAACACTTCTTCATAATACTCTTCCTCCAATTTTTTATTATTCTTCATTTTGCTCATAAGCTGGTTTGCCGTTTCTTCCTTCGTCCTCTACAACAAAAATTTCCCATTTGTATCTGATACCATCATCGTCGGCACATACATAAGTCACAGCATTTCCTTTAAGAGATTTTCCTGTCACTCTACCATCTTTTACAGTTACTATTTTACTATTCTCAGAATGCCATTTTGGTATTCCATTAAACTCAACGGAACTCGTATCCAAAGTAAAAGAATTATTGATTTGGACACAATAAGATGCTATGAACTTCTCTTCTCTGATTTGATTAACACTACAAGCAAATAAACTAATAAGCACTATGCCACATAACAAAATACTCAAAATTCTCTTTTTCATATTTTCCTCCATTTATGCTACAATAATTTTTCTTTAATTACGATGGTATGCCTAAAAAGCCAAGGAACATCCTAAGTCCCATTGCATAGGCAAAATCACCATTTTCTTTTGTTGCTGCATTATCAAAAACTCTATCAAAATAATCTAACCACCATATACAAAGTTTTTCTATATCAGCATCTGACATATTTTTACTTACATTAATACTTGTAAATGATTCACCCGTTTCGCGAAGAGACTCATTAATTCCATCAATGGTTTCTTGATCCAATTCACCACTTTCCACACCTGTCTTGACAATAATTGTCATATTATTCGCTAACCAATTATATGCATCTTCATCACTTGCAAATTTTAAATTATCAAATGGGATATCAGGAAATTTACTTTTTTGACTTTCAAGTTTATTACCACCAACTTTTTCAAAAGAATTTATTATAAACTCTCTGACATTTGAACTTCCACCATTTTGCATTAATTCTTTTACTTTTTCTTTTTCAAAAATCTTTTTAATTCTTGATGCTATCTCTTTTGACCCTTTAGCATTTTTAATAGATTTTGCATTATCGTTCTTTGTTTCTCCATCTTTGTTTTCAATAACTTCTTTGCCAGAATTTGATGTGCTATAACCATCAGTTAGAGAGACACCATCTCTATCTACTAATGATGAAGATATATCTCCACCACATGCAAAACAAATAAATGTCGACAATACTACTAATAGCACTGCTACTACCCTTTTCATATTAACCTCCTTGAATTCTATATATGCTTTTATTCTAATCTTTTATATCTATCCACATAGCAGGTCGAAAGTATATATCTACATTACTACTTTCGTCATATGTTTTAGTATTTCCATCTACATCAACATATATTTTATCTCCCGCCATTTCATCAGTTGACCGAATCCACCAATTTTGTTTCTCTCCATCCTTATCAGTTGCAATCCTTTTATCTTCCGTCTTCAAATACTTATCCACATCAGATGAAGTAAGTAACAACTCCATATCTTTTTTTGAAATCTCATCATATTTTTTTTCTTCTAAAGCATATCTTGATAGTAAAAATAATTTGTTTTTATCTTGTTCTAATACAATCCAATTGAGAGGATTACCATCTTTGTCTTCGCCATATGTTTCATACCATGTGCTACCATAAACTCCTGCTATAGCAGGTATCGGATGGGCATCATCATTAGATTTTGCACTTGAACAAGCAACTAACATACACATAAATAAACAAGAATATAAAACTTTTGCCATAATTCTTTTCATAAGCGTCCCCTTTCTAACAAATAAGTTTAATATTATTTTTTCACATATTGGCATCAATTCCCTATTCATTATCCATATATGCTTCATAATAATCAGAAAATCCGTCCCACTTTGTGTAAATTCTTTCTGCTTCTGCCATACTGATAGTTTTACCATCTTTTGCATATGATTCATTATCATCATCAAAGAAATAATATGTTTTTTTGTCAAAAGAATCGTAAATCATTATTCCATATTGATTATCACCTATATCTCTATACATCCAAAGTTTACCATCTGAATCAAATTTTGCCTCACTATATTCTTTTGACTTACCATCATTTACAGTATGATAATATGAAACAAGACCTGCATCAAATTTACCAGCAACTTTTGTGTCTGCTGAACCATTAGTGGCAGAGGTATTATTAGCGACACTTCCCACATTCGTAGTATCATTTGAAATGAAAACATTTGCAGATGCATTTGTTGTAGTGTTTTGTGAAACATAACTTCCATCTGCTCCCACAAGGAAACCATCAGGTGTGGTTGTATTCTTAAGCATTTTACCATCACTACCTACATAATACTTATTTTCAACCCACTGATTAGATACCATTGCTCCCTTACTATCAAAATAATAATAATCGCCATTTATATCTACCCATTCTGATTTGGCATACTTGCTATCGCTTTTCAAATAATACCATTTATTATCTTCTTCTACCCAGTCATTGGTTATTTTCTTTCCATCCTTATAATATGAATCATTGTCCCACCCAGAAAAAAACTTTTTGTTATCTAAGCTTATATCACTGTCGTTTTCTTTGTTGTCTTTTTCAACCATTTCCTCTTCTTCCTTTGTATTCTCATCCTTTGTCTTTTCTTCCTTTTGTGTATCATTAATTTTATCATTTACTTTGTTGGTCGTATTCCCATTTAATATTGCCCACAATGCCGGGCGATATTCATTTGCATTTGAAGTAAAACTCCAGCCATCAAAATCAACACTGCTATTGTCATATGTTCCATCAGCATTTTGTTTCTTCCAGTCTGGTGTGACTTTCGTAATTCTTTCTGCATCTGCACCAGGAGTCCTTAAAGTCCAATCTTGATATTCGCCTTTTTTATTTTTAGCTGCCATATCATCTTTTTTGAAATACTTCTTTACTTCTTCAATACTAAGTAAAAAGACTTTATCTTTAGTGTCATTTCCACCATTTGTATTGTATTTTTCATTATCTTTGGTTTTGACATCCGTAATTAATATGCTATTCTGCTCATCATTTGTAAAAGTTTTTTCTAAAAACTCACCATTGAAATATTTTCTCGCATCACTCTCTTCCCAAGTTATCTCTTTGCCATCTGCATTACTAGAATAATACACATCTAAAACCAATACATTTTTTGTTATCAAAAATGACTTGTCACCTTTTTTTTCAAGAACTATCCACTCAAGAAGATTGCCGTCTTCATCGACTCCAAAAAATACAGTTCCTAAATTGCCTGTTTGAGTTTTTTCATCTTTATTATCTTTATTTCCGCGACCAAAAAATCCTTCATTATTTTTCTCTTCTTTATTTTCGTTATTATTTAGTATTACTTTTTCTGTGTTCGCTATTTTAATACCATTCTTCACTATAAATAATGAATAGATAATTGTTAAAACTAATAATAATACTCCTAATAATATGGATGCTATTATTGCAAAATGATTTTTAGTTTCAGTTACACATCCACAAATCATCAATATTACTAATGCTTCAGATACAAAACATAAAACATTTAATACAAGCCATATAAACCCTTTTATATCAAGTGGACTTACTGCAATCTTAAATAAGTCTATGCCAACATTTTTCATATACATAACTATTGCTACTACAAATATAATAAACGGCAAAAAGAATAATGTTTTAAATATTTTTTTAGCACCATCAGCAATATTTAATGAGAAAATGAGTGTAATTACAAAAACCAAAATCCAAGCAAGAAGCTGTGGCAATGATAATGTCAAAGCATTACTTATATTACCAAGCTGAATTACCTTAACAAATAACAGGACTCTTCTTACAACTATAAAAAGCACAGCAATAGGCAAAATGACATTTTTAATATTCTTTTTATAGCATATAATAAGTGCTATGATTAATGGAATATAATACCACCACTCTTTTATAAAAGAAATTGGTGCATCTGTAATTTTAGTATAGAAAATTGTCATTATAAACGAGGCAATTATTTCAAATATTAGAAGTTTAGTTGCTGTCCAAAATAAAATATTTGGAGTTACAATTTTAGAATAATAATCATTTGGAGTTGCTTTTGCTTCCATAATTATAAAACCTCCTATGCTTTTGTTTTGTTCTTTAATTCTTCAATAGCACTTTTCTTTTCTTCAATTTCTTTGTTATATTCAGCAATTTTCTTTAGTTCAGCTTTCACATCCCTGTTACTTACTTCTACTTCTTTTTCTACAATTATATTCCCAATTGTAAGTTTTGATTCACTTACTTTTGATTCTAAACTTATTATCTCAGCATTTAATTTAGTAATTTGTGCCAAGTCTTTTCCTTTATCAAGTGCTGCTCCTCCAAATTTTTTTGCT
>JBGUYI010000039.1:0-14262 GCA_045118635.1 Acetivibrionales bacterium | reverse complement strand
AGTTGGAAAAGTTATTCCAGAATTAAATGGAAAATTAACAGGTATGTCATTTAGAGTACCAACAGCTGACGTATCAGTTGTAGACTTGACTTGTAGATTACAAAAGCCAGCTACTTATGAAGAAATTAAAGCGGCAATGAAGGAAGCATCAGAAAATGAATTAAAAGGAATTTTAGGATATACTGAAGAATCAGTAGTATCTTCAGACTTTATTCATGATCCAAGAACATCTATTTTTGATGCACAAGCTGGAATCTCATTAAATGATAACTTTGTTAAATTAGTAGCATGGTATGATAACGAATGGGGTTATTCAAATAAAGTACTAGATTTAATTTGTCATATGGCAAGTGTTGATTAAAAGGTTAGCCGCACGCTCGTGACTTTAGTCGTGAGAGTGCTTGCAAAAAAATTAGCTTCTAAATAGAATTTGTGTTAATATATAGACATAATACGTGGTATGTAAACTGCCTTATGGCGGGCACTAACCACGTATTTTAAAATTCCTTGCTGGTGACGGTAAGGTTGAGTGTTTGGACAAAAGTTTCTGAACGCCTTGAGTTGTACCACACCCACCTGTACACCAATTTTAGTCTATTTGCGGTATTTATGGTTTTAGATAATCAAGATTTTAGATATCAATCTTGGGCGCCGGATGTGCGTGCTACGTAACGTAGTAAAAAATAAGAATGTACGCCTGTGCGTATCCAATCAGAACGATACAATTCATTTTCCTTTTTTAGAAAAAGTGTCAAGAGTCTATACAAAAGTAAATAATAGTTGTAAAATAGTCTTTGAAGATAAAAGTTATTTTGAAGAGAGGTTTTTTAGTGGAAATATTTGAAGATGAAAGATTGGATGATTTACAATATAAAGGGCTAAAGATTATTCAAAAGACAAAAGGTTTTTGCTTTGGAATAGATGCTGTGTTATTGTCGCATTTTGCAAATGTCAAAAATGATGATGTTGTCTTAGATTTAGGTACTGGAACTGGTATAATTCCAATACTAATTGCTGGTCATACAAATGCGAGGAAAATAATTGGGATTGAAATACAGACACAAATTGCAAACATGGCAAAAAGAAGTGTGAATATGAATGGTTTGAATGATAAAATAGAAATTGTGAATGATGATTTAAAAAATATTGACTCATATATGAAACATAATAGTTTTGATGTTGTTACCACAAATCCACCTTACATAAAATTTAATGGTGGATTAATAAATGAAACAGATATGAAGTCGATTTCTAGGCATGAGATAAAATGCTCTATAGAAGATGTGGTAAAAGTTTCAAGTAAATTATTAAAGCATAATGGGCAGTTTTGTATGGTTAACAGACCAGACAGATTGGTTGACATAATAACATTTATGAGAAAATATAAGATAGAGCCTAAGAATATAAGATTTGTCTATCCTAATAAAAATAAAATTTCGAATCTTGTTTTAATTAAAGGAGTAAAAGGAGCAAAAGCACAACTAAAAGTAGACAAGCCGTTATATGTGTATGACCAAAATGGCAATTTTACACAAGAGATAGATTATATATATAATAGAAGGGAAGAATTTTAATAGAATGGAAACAGGTATTTTATATTTGGTAGCGACACCAATAGGGAATTTAGATGATATTTCATTTAGAGCAGTAAAAACTTTGCAAAGCGTTGATATAATAGCGGCGGAGGACACAAGACAAACAATAAAATTGCTTAATCATTTAAACATAAAAAAACCAATGATAAGTTATCATGAGCATAATAAATATGATAAAGGCAAATACATAATACAAAAAATAAAAAGTGGGAACAATGTAGCATTAGTATCGGATGCAGGAACGCCTGCAATATCAGATCCTGGGGAAGAATTAGTACAGTTTGCGATACAAGATAACATAAAAATATCACCAATTCCAGGAGCAGTTGCAGGAATAAATGGACTTATTGCATCAGGGCTAAAGACAGGCAGATTTATATTTGAAGGATTTTTGCCAATGAATAAAGGAGCTAGAAAAGAAAGAATATTATTTGTAAAAGATGATCCTAGGACTATCATATTTTATGAAGCACCACATAAATTGATATATACACTAAAAGATTTTTATGAGATATTAGGTGATAGGAATATAGTTTTAGCTAGAGAACTTACGAAAAAGTTTGAAGATTTTTTCAGAGGCACAATAAAACAAGCGTTAGAGAAGTATGAAGATTGTAAACCAAGGGGAGAATTTGTTATTATTTTAGAGGGAGTAAATCCTAAAGAAATAAAGGTACATGAGTTTTGGGATGATTTAACCATAGAGCAACATTTAAATTATTATATAGAGAATGGCCAAGATAAAAAAGAAGCAATGAAGCAAGTAGCAAAAGATAGAAATATGAAAAAAAGAGATGTATATAATTATTTAGTGGAGAAGAAAAATGATACCAATATATGATATGTTGCAAGAATATATAAAAAAAGAACCGACTATGTTTCATATGCCAGGGCACAAAATGGGTAGTAAGGTTTCACATTATTACAATGATATTATAAAATGGGATGTTACTGAAATTCCTGAAACAGATAATTTGCATAATCCAAATGGGGCGATACTAGAGGCACAAAAGATGGCAGCCTATGCATTTGGGGCAGATTATACCTTTTTTTTAGTTAATGGGTCAACTTGTGGGATACATGCAGCTATTATGTCTGTATGTAAGAAAGGGGATAAAATAATCGTCGGTAGAGATTGTCATAAGTCAGTTTTAAATATTTTGACGTATCTAGAAGCTAGAGTTTGTTTTGTTAATCCAGAATATAATGATGAGTTTGGGATTTTAGGTGGATATAGTTTAGAAAATATACAAAAAGCTGTGGATAAAAATACAGATAGTGTAGCAGTTTTGATAACGTCACCTAATTATTATGGTATTTGTTCTGATATAGAGAAAATAGCCAATATAGTTCATCAAAGTAATAAGATACTTATAGTTGATGAGGCTCATGGCGCGCATCTTAATTTTTGTGATAGGCTTCCTAAAAGTGCAGTTACTAGTAGTGCTGATTTAGTTGTACAAAGTGCACATAAGACCTTGCCAGCACTTACTCAGACAGCGTATTTACATCTAAATGGTGACAGAGTTAGTAAACGTAAATTACAAAGGATACTTAGTACAATACAGACATCTAGTCCATCATTTGTACTTATGGCATCTTTAGATATAGCAAGGCATATAATGCAAAGTGAAGGACAAAGTAGATTAAATGATATTTTAGATGTTATAGATCAATTTAAAATAAGTAATGGAAAAATAAAAATATTGTCAGATAAATATATAAAGCATGGTTACATGGACAAAACCAGGTTAGTAATCAATTTTAAGGAAGCAAATTTGGTAGGATATGATGTAGAAAGAATTCTTATGGAACGATATAATATAAGGGTGGAGATGGCAGATTTATACAATATAGTTTGTATAGTTACAGTATGTGATGATAAAGTAAATCTTGATAGGTTAAAGGATGCATTAGAGGATTTATTGAATAATACAGTAAAACAAGAAGTGCCAAAGTTTGCTATTTTAGATAGCCAATGTGAATGTATTACATTAAAAGATGTTAAGGATGAAGAAAGTATTTTAGTGGACTTAAAGGATTCGGTTGGGAAGATTTCATATAATATGATAGTGCCATATCCGCCAGGTATACCGTATATAATTTCAGGACAAGAAATAAAGTCTTGCCATGTTTTGTATTTAAATAATTTAATTTCAAAAAATGCTATAATAAATGGTATAAGTGATGATGGAAAAATAGAAGTATTAAAAAAATAGAGAAGAGGAGATCATATGTCAGGTTTATTTGTTACATTTGAGGGAGTGGATGGCTGTGGAAAGACTACTCAAATAAAAATATTGAAAGAATATTTAGAAAAAAATAATAAGAAGGTAGTTTTAATTAGGGAACCAGGTGGAACAGAAATAAGTGAAAAAGTGAGAGATATTATTTTAGATGTAAATAACAACGAAATGTCATATATTTGTGAGATGTTACTTTATGCAGCAGCTAGAGCACAGCTTGTAAATCAGGTTATAAAACCTAATTTAGAAGATGGTGCGATAGTTTTATGTGATAGGTTTGTGGATTCAAGCTTTGTGTATCAAGGTATAGCGAGGGGTATAGGAATAGATAAAGTAAAGATTATAAATGATATAGCAACATGCGGTATAATGCCAGATATAACATTATTTTTCGATGTAACGCCAGATATAACATTAAAAAGAAGAATGATGGTAGATGCTGCTGATAGAATAGAGAAAGAAAAGTTGGAATTTCACAAAATGGTTTATGATGGATACAAAAAATTATCTGATATGTATCCTAGTAGAATAAAAAGAATAGATGCAAATTGTGACGTAGACCAAGTGACACAACAAGTTTTAGCAAAAATACAAAAAAAGCTAGGGATGTTTTAGTCCTTTTAGCTTTTTTTAGAAAGATACTTATAAAGATAGACCTTGTTTCTTAGTTTTATTTAAGTCTTGGCTTTTCTGTTTTGATAAGTTATTGCTTGATTTTTCTAAGGTGCTAGATGGAGTGGATACTCTTTCTAGATCACGGAAAAAATCGCTCTCAAATTTGAAGCCTCTTAAATTCATTGCTTTCTTTAAATTGTCGAGGTTTATAATGGGCTCATTTTGTTTATACGTAACATCATATAATTTTGAAGAATTTTCATATTTATTATTTTCTATTTTTAATTTAAGTAAAATCTCAACCAAGGAATTAATAGTATTGTCATCCAATTTTTTAAAAGAGTCCATACTATACACCAGCTTTCTTTAAAAGGTTAATTTTTTTATCTATTATAGCTAGAGATTCTTTTAAATCTTTGACTTCACCATTTATTAAATATTCTAAATTCATTAGCTGATCTATTATTTCACGATTGTTTTTTATATCATTAGCCAAGTTATTTTTCTTATCTTTTATATAATTAAGTTCATCGTATCTTTGCAATATAGAATATTCATACAAACTTTTTTCCTTTTCAAATTCATCAAATATAACTTTTAAATTAGAATTTTTTTTATTGTTATCTAATAAGTCCTTGAATTTTTTAAAAGTTTTTGGTGTTTGTTGAGGTATATCTAATATTCGTATTTCTTTTAAAAGTTTGAATACTTTTTTATGGGGAATATCTCTATTTTTAAACATCTTAATTGTATTCAGCTTTATTTTAAAATAGTCAGGTAAATTTTTTATTAGTAACTCATTTTCTGATATATATTGTTCAAATTTAGTGAGTATAGTGTCATTTATATAATCTAATATAGGGTTTAAAATCTGAGAGACTATTTCTAAACGCTCTAAATTTCTTCCCCACATTAAATACACACTTAATAAATTGGCGACGCTAATATCTATAGAATCCATATCTACCTTATATATATCAGTGTCTTGGTCTAAAGATTGGATTAAACCAACCAATTTTTCATCTAACCATTCTAACATCTTAATTTCTTTTTGTGTTAGTTCTTCATAAAATACATTTGAATTAGAAGAAACTACATCTAGGACATCTTTTAAATTTTCTTTTTCATCATTGGATATGTCGATAAGACTTAACCATTTATATAAAAATAAATCTAGTAAAGATACATAGATTACACTTGTGCTAGCATTAGTATTTAGTATTATTTTATTTCGACTTTTTATAAAATAAGAAAAATTATCATCAGTATTATTTGAAATTTCTATTTTTAATCCATTAGGTTTTAAGATTTCTATAGCCATCCCAACACAAAAAACACTCTTCATATAATCATTGATGTTACAAATTTTTTTTACTATACAATCTACCAACTCGTCGTTATCTTTTTTTGCACAAAAACAAGACTTAAAGATATTTTCCAACGTATAATAAATGCTTTTTGACTCTAAATTAGGATTACTGGGGCTATCATCTTTTTTTGGCATAATACATATCTCCCTGGATAATTAGTTTTTTGTATCACAATTATTATTATAGCAGACTAGTTGTAAGTAGTCAAAAAATTTTTTGAATTTTTTTACAACTTTAACTTTTTTTACTAAAATCTATTATCTGTTAAGGTCAAATGGTGAGCCAGTAGAATGTTCGCTTTTTGTAATATTTTTGTCATTAATGTTTCTTTGTATATTGTCAAGTGATTTCTTTTCAGACATTTTATAATTTTTGCTTACATTAACCAATTTAATACCAATATCAAGTCCTCTTCCAAAAGAAGGCTCTTTCAATTTATCAGGATTGTCTAAATATTTATAATAATCTTTTAATAATGAATTTTTGTGTTCAGGTGTAATAAAGTTTTTAAATAAATTGTCCATTTCTTTACGCGACATTTTACCTGATAATAACGACACTACATCTTCATGTGTCAATTTTTTATCATTCATTGATTATTCCTCCTCTTATTTTTGCATATTTCTCGTAGCATTTCTCTGTGTATTTCTTTTTTAGTCATAACCTTTTTACCATTTACTTTTAACCGTATTATGCTGTAGAGGTAAGCTATTTCTACAGGTTCTAATTCCCAAACCATACTTCTTGTTGCCAAATTCATTTTAGACAAGATACTTTTAGTATCATCATCATGAATTCTTCTGTTATTATTGTCTACTTCAATAACATCAGAATTTGTATTATTGTCAATATCAGTGTTTGCATCATGTAGAAAAGTGGTCTGTGTTGTATCTTGATTGTCGAAGTCATTTTGAGATTCTTGCTCATTTTCTACAAATGATTCCATGACTACTCCTCCCTTACAACATAAAATAAAAATCCAGAAAACATAATAAGAACTGAAATTTGTGTCATAATTTAATGATAGCATATTTTAAACAGAACGTCAAATAAAGAGCATCCAAAAATAGAAATATTTTCCATAAAAAATAGGATATTTTTGCAAATAAATTGAGCTATTTTCATAGGTCAATTAGATTCTCATTTTCTAAAAATGTTGAATGTTAGCTTGACACTTTTAAAAAAAAATATTAGAATTAGAAGTGTAGGTGTGCATTGAAAAGTTAATACAAAGGAGGTGTGTGCTATAAATACGTTTGGATTAATTATAATGGGAATTATAGTATTGGTTGCACTATTTATTATTATATGGATTTGGAATTATAGATTTAAAGAAGGGGTAAAACATAGAGAACAAAATGAGCTACAAGAGCTAGAAAGTGCAGAAAGAAATGCAACTAGGATTATTAGTGAAGCTCAAAAGTTAGCAGAAAGAAAGAAACGAGAATTATTAGTAGAGGCAAAAGAAGAAATACAAAAAAGTAGAGTTGAAATTGAAAAAGAAGTAAAAGAAAGAAGGTTAGAATTACAACAGCAAGAGAAAAGATTGATTCAAAAAGAAGAGATACTAGACAAGAAGACAGTATCTGTTGAGCAAAAGGAACAATTAATAGCTGATAAGACTTTAGAGATTGAAGAAAAAAGGCAAGATATATTAAAGATTGAGCAAGAGAGAATAAAGGAACTTGAGAAAATTTCAAAGTTGACAGTAGAGGATGCTAAAGAGTATCTTTTAAATAAAGTTGAAAATGATATGAAATATGAGACAGCTGTATTTATAAAAGATATTGAAGCCAAAGCAAAATTAGAGGCAGATAAGAGAGCAAAATCTATTATAGCAACTGCTATACAAAGATGTGCAGTAGACCATGCTTCGGAAATTACAGTTTCTACCGTGTCGTTGCCTAATGATGAGATGAAAGGAAGAATCATAGGTAGAGAAGGAAGGAATATTAGAACGCTAGAAACGTTGACAGGTATAGATATCATAATTGATGATACACCAGAGGCAGTAGTATTGTCGGGATTTGATCCTGTAAGAAGAGAAGTGGCAAAGATTGCACTTGAAAAATTGGTTCTTGATGGAAGGATACATCCTGCAAGGATAGAAGAAATGGTAGAAAAAGCGCAAAAGGAAGTGGAGGAATTTATCCGCCAAGAAGGAGATAGAGCAACGTTTGAAACGGGAGTAAATGCAGTCCATCCAGAGATATTAAAATTATTAGGAAGATTGCATTTTAGGACAAGTTATGGACAAAATGTTTTAAATCATTCTATAGAAGTAGCGCATTTAGCAGGACTTATGGCACAAGAATTGGGTGTTGATGTAGGTTTGGCGATGAGAGCGGGGTTGTTGCATGATATAGGAAAAGCAGTGGATCATGAAATTGAAGGGTCTCATGTTACAATAGGTGGAGAGATAGCTAAGAAATATAAAGAAAATGATATTGTTGTTAATGCTATATTAGCACATCATGGAGATGTTGAGCCTATATCTATTGTGGGTGTTTTAGTTCAAGCAGCGGACTCTATTTCGGCAGCTAGACCAGGTGCGAGAAAAGAAACGTTGGAATCATATGTAAAGAGGCTTGATAAATTAGAAGAGATTGCCATGTCGTTTGAAGGTGTAGAAAAGTGTTTTGCAGTTCAAGCAGGAAGAGAGATAAGGATAATGGTTAAGCCAGATGCAATTTCAGATGTTGAAATGCTTATTGTTGCTCGTGATATAGTGAAAAGGATAGAGCAGGAACTGGATTATCCTGGTCAAATAAAGGTTAATATTATCAGAGAAATTCGTGCTGTTGAATATGCAAAATAAAATAACATGTAGAAGAAGGCGTGTGTAAAAGCACGCTTTTGTTTTTGGATAAGAAAATTATAGTGGGAGAATTTTAGATATGAGGATTTTGTTTATAGGAGATATATTTGGTAATTTAGGAAGAAAGGTTCTAAAAAAATATTTAGGAAATATAAAAAGGGAGAATAATATAGATTTTTGCATAGCAAATGGTGAGAATGCTGCAGCAGGTAGAGGAATTACTTATGCCATAGCATCTGATTTATATAATATGGGTGTAGATTGTATAACTTTAGGAAATCATACATGGGGGAAAAGTGACATAGTAGATTTTATAGATGATGATTTAAAGATGGTACGTCCAGCTAATTATCCAGAAGAATTACCAGGTAAAGGTAGTAGAGTTATAACAAATCACAATAATGAAAAAATAGGTGTTATAAATGTATTAGGAAGAGTGTATATGGAGGGTATTGACTGTCCATTTAAAGCTATAGAAAGAGAAATTTCTTATTTAAGACAGTTTGTCAATGTAATAATTGTAGATGTGCACGCTGAAGCCACTTCAGAGAAATGTGCAATATCTTGGGATTTTGATGGAAAAGTTAGTGCTATTTTAGGTACACATACCCATGTTCAAACAGCAGATGATAGAATAATGCCAAATGGTACAGCTTTTTTAACAGATGTAGGAATGACAGGACCATATAATGGTATAATAGGTGTTGATAGAAATATAATTTTAAGGAAGTTTAAAACATATATGCCACAAAGGTTTGAACCAGCTACGGGAAAGGCACAAATAAATGCAGTAATTGTAGATGTTAACAAAGAAACAGGAATAGCTACTAACATAAAGAGAATTAATTTGAAAAATTTAGATATAAAGTAAGAAAGGTGAGTATTTTATGCAAGAGGAAATTTACTTTGACAATTCAGCTACAACAAAACCTTTTCCTGAGGTAGTTGAGGTTATGTGTAATGAATTAAAAAATACATACGGTAATCCGTCTGCGTTGCATAAATTGGGTATAGATGCGGAGAGAGTTTTAAAGAAATCTAGGCAAGACATTGCGAATACACTTAATGTAAAACCGCAAGAGATAATATTTACATCAGGTGGAACAGAATCAAACAATTTTGCCATAAGAGGGTACTTAGATAGAAATAAAGGAAATCATATAATAACCACAAAAATAGAGCATCCTTCGGTATTGAAGGTTTTTGAATATTTAGAGACTAAAGGCTATAAGGTAGATTATATAGATGTTTTAGAAAATGGAAAAATAGATTTAAATGATTTAAAAAGCAAAATAAATGATGAGACATGTTTAATAAGTGTTATGTATGTTAACAATGAGACAGGTGCGGTGCAACCAATAAAAGAAATAATAGACATAAAGAATTTAAAAAAACCAAGTATAAAAGTACATGTTGATGCAGTTCAAGCGTATGGAAAGATAATTATAGACCTTAGTAAGTTAAAAATAGACTTGATGTCTATAAGTGCACATAAAATACATGGCCCAAAGGGGGTAGGATGCATTTTTGTTAGAGATGGAGTGAGGCTTAATCCAATTATGATTGGAGGAGGACAAGAGAATTATTTTCGTTCGGGCACAGAAAATGTTCCGTCTATTGCTGGTTTTGCTAAAGCTGCTGTTATGATACATGAAAATATAAAAGAAAATTATGATAAACTTTGTGATTTAAAGCGAGTATTTTTAGACGAATTAAGTAAAACAGATATAGAATATGAGGTTGTATCCCCCAAAGATGGGTTACCATATATTTTAAATATAGCATTTAAGAATACAAAATCAGAAGTTATGTTGCATCATTTAGAACAAAAAAATGTTTATGTATCTACAGGTAGTGCTTGTTCGCAAAGAAGAAAGAAATTTAGTCATGTTCTAGTGGCTATGGGAAAGAAAAATGAAATTATAGATAGCGCAATAAGATTTAGTTTTTCACATAAAAATACAAAGAATGAAGTAATAAAAGTTATAGAGTATATAAAAGATATTATACCTCGTATTTATATAAAAAGTAGGAGAAGTGGAAAAAGATGAAAAAGATTATATTAGTAAGGTATGGAGAGATTTTGTTAAAAGGTTTAAATAGACCTGTGTTTGAAGATAAGTTAATAAAAAATATAAAAAGAGCATTATATGGATTAGGTAAGATAACTGTAAAAAAGTCACAATCTAGAATATATATAGAACCAGAATACCCTGATTATGATTTTGATGATGCAATAGAAAGATTGAAAAAAGTTTTTGGTATTGTATCACTAAGTATTGCGTCAAAAGTTGAGACTAATTTTGATGTAATAAAAGAAAGTGTTTTAGAGATTGTAAAAAATGTAAAAGAGAAAAACAATTTTAAAACATTTAAAGTGGAGACAAAAAGAGGAAATAAGTCATTTCCTATGATGTCACAAGAGATAAGTTGTGAAATTGGAGCAAGCATATTAGAAAATAATGACAATATTTTTGTTGATGTAAAAGATCCAGATTTTGTGGTGTATGTAGAAGTTAGAGAATATACATACATATATACAAAAAAAATAGATGCTAATGGTGGTATGCCAACAGGGACAAATGGTAGAGCTATGCTTTTATTGTCAGGTGGGATAGATAGTCCAGTTGCAGGGTATAGTATAGCCAAAAGAGGAGTAGAGATACAAGCAATTCATTTTTATAGTTATCCATATACAAGTCAGAGAGCAAAAGATAAAGTTATAGAATTAGCAAAGATAGTGTCAAACTATTGCTATGGAATAAAGTTACATATAGTACCATTTACAGATATACAATTAGAAATAAATGAAAAATGTCCACAAAGTGAAATGACAATTATAATGAGACGTGTTATGATGAAAATAGCCGAAAGAGTAGCAAGAAAAGAAAATGCAAAAGCACTAATAACAGGGGAAAGTATAGGACAAGTGGCGAGTCAGACTATGGATGGGTTATATGTGACTGATGAAGCAGTAAATATGCCTGTATTTAGACCTTTGATTGGTTTAGATAAAAATGATGTTATAGAGGTGGCAAGAAAGATAAAGACATTTGAAACATCTATTTTGCCATATGAAGATTGTTGTACTGTTTTTGTCGCAAAGCATCCAGATACTAAGCCAAAGCTTGAAAAAATAAAGAAATTAGAAGAGAATTTGAATATAGAAGAGTTGATAGATAAAGCGATTGAAGATATAGAAATAATAGAAGTTTAGAAAAAACAAAGTGGTGTCAATGATATTATAGAACATACAAGAAAACATACAAGATAACATACAAGATGATTGACTGTATCATGTAAAAGCATTATAATGGACTAGAAAAACATTTTAGGGGGATTGTTATGGATAACTATGTTCCGCCATTTGAAATAACGAATAATATATTGGATAAAATATCTTCGATAATGAGAAGTATAGGGAAGCTTGATAATTATAAAGATTTAGATAAGATGCCAATACTTAGAAGAAATAATAGAATCCGGTCTATTCATTCATCGCTTGCAATTGAGGCCAATTCGTTGTCATTAGAACAAGTGAAAGATGTAATAGACGGCAAAGTTGTTATTGGATTAAAGGAAGAAATTCAGGAAGTTAAAAATGCCTATAATGCATATAAAATGGTTCGAAATGTTAATCCATATTCAATAGAAGATTTAAAAAAGGTACATGGTATAATGACTTATTTAGTTAATGAAGAATCAGGCGAATTTAGAAAAGGAAATGAAGGGGTCTTTGACGAAAATGGTAATTGCGTTCATGTATGTCCATCTCCCAATATGGTGAATGAATTAATGAATAAGTTATTTTATTGGATGTATAGTAACAAAGACAATGTACATCCTTTGATCCTTTCATCGGTTTTTCATTATGAATATGTTTTTATCCATCCGTTTAGCGATGGCAATGGAAGAACTGCGAGATTATGGCAAAATGTCATATTATCTAATTGGGAAGAAATATTTGAATACTTGCCAATTGAGTCTCAAATAAAAAAATATCAAGAGGACTATTATGCTGTAATAAGTCATTGTAATAGAGAGGGAGATTCAACTAAGTTTATTGAATTTATGCTAAGAATGATAGATGATACACTAAAGGATATATTAAATACTACGAGTGTTCAACTAAGTTATGGAAGTGTGTGTGTTAATAAATTATTGGAAGTTATGGAAGTAGGAGTGCCCATGACATCTACTCAATTAATGAAAAAACTTGGCATGAAATCTAGAGTATCATTTAGGAATAATTATTTACATAAAGCATTAGAGAGTGGACTAGTAAAAATGACTAATCCCAAAAAACCGACTAGTAAAAATCAAATGTATTATAAGGTGTAAGTATATTTTACAGAATTTATAAAAAAATGAAAATAAAAAATAGTAGACAAGAAGTAATTTTTATGATAGACTAGACAAGGTTTAGTAAATTTGGGCGGTCCGCTGTAGATTCAAGAACGTCTAGGAAATGGGAGGAATATATAATGAGTTTAATTAGTGAAATTGAAAGTGAACAATTAAAACAAGATGTACCAGAGTTTGATATTGGTGACTATGTAAAAGTTCATGTAAAAGTAAAAGAGGGTAACAGGGAAAGAATTCAGATTTTCGAAGGAACTGTTATTGCAAGAAAGAGTGAAGGATTGAGAGAAACTTTTACAGTTAGAAGGTTATCATATGGTGTTGGCGTGGAAAGAACTTTCTTTATACATTCACCAAAGGTAGCAAAGGTTGAAGTAGTAAGAAAAGGTAGAGTAAGAAGAGCTAAACTTTATTATTTAAGAAAGAGAGTAGGAAAAGCAGCTAGAATAAAAGAAAAGTTAACTTCAAAAAAATAATAGAGAAAATCATATTGTAGACTAGGTGTACCTGGTCTATTTTTTTGTTAAAAAAAGAAGGATATAACAGATAAAAAATAGTATTAATATAATAGAGACTTTTACAAAATATTACTATATGATTTTTTATTGAAAGGGAATATTAAGTTTGGTATAATGTATTTTAAGAGGAGTTTGTATTTTTGAGGAGGCTTAGTTTTAAAAGTGGATATATTTTTACCAAAGTTATTTTTAAAAGATGTTTATGAAATAGATATAAATTTACTAAAGGCGAATAACATAAAAGGTCTTATATTAGATGTTGATAATACATTAGTTGCACAATATGTAGAACACCCTGACAAAAGATTGATAGACTGGATTAATTATCTCAAAAAAAATTCCATAAAATTGTGTATTTTGTCAAATGGTTCTTTGAAAAGAGTAACCAAGTTTAATAAAGATTTAGGATTAGACGTAATAACAAAAGCGAAAAAGCCATTAAAAAAAGGCTTTTTAATGGCACTTAAAATTATGAATTTAAGTAATACTGAAGTAGCGGTAGTTGGCGATCAATTATTCACTGATGTTTTAGGAGGTAATTTACTTAATATATTTACAATTCTTGTTAATAGGATAGATCCAAAAGAAGCATTTTTTGTGCATTTGAAGAGATATTTAGAAAAAGCAATTCTTAGTTTGGCTAAAAAATCATAATAACGTAAGTACAGAGATGTCCCCCGCCTCTAAGCTTGAAAAAGCGTAGGCGGTGGGTACATATTTACAATTAAGTGGGAGTTC
>JBGUYI010000038.1:0-11386 GCA_045118635.1 Acetivibrionales bacterium | reverse complement strand
CATCCTAAAGGACGCGTTAAATTTACGTCGGAGCTTGAACTCTCGTCTTCATTATAAATATGTACCCACCGCCTACGCTTTTTCAAGCTTAGATGCGGGGGACATCTCCGATTGAGTTATAAACATTGCAGCAAAAGCCACTATCTTTTATGACAGTGGCTTTTATATTAACCAACTTTTTATTAATCTTGATCCCAATTACAAAAGACATTTGTTACATCGTCTAAATCTTCTAAATGATCTATTAATCTTTCCATTTGTTCTATTTGCTTTTCATCTTCCAACTTAGTCATAGTTTGAGGAACCATTTCTACTTCAGCTGACAAAAATGAATAGCCTTTTTTCTCTAATTCCTCTCTTACATTTGAAAAATTATCTGGATTAGTCAAAATTTCAAAATATTCATCTTCTGATGAAAAATCATCTGCTCCACATTCTAAAACTTCCATCATCAAATCATCTTCATCCACTGTTCCATCTTTTTCTATTAATAATACACCTTTTCTATCAAACATAAATGACACACAACCAACAGTACCTAAATTACCACCAAACTTATCAAAAAAGTGTCTTACATCCCCTGCTGTTCTATTTCTATTATCTGTAGTAGCATCCACAATAACTGCAATTCCACCAGGTCCATAACCTTCATATGTAACTTCTTCATAATTAGTCTGGTCTCCATCTCCTGAAGCTTTCTTAAGACTTCTAGTAATACTATCATTTGGCATATTTGCAGCCTTTGCTTTTGCTATAACATCTCTTAATTTTGAGTTGGTTTCTGGATCCGCACCTCCCATTTTTACACAAACTGCTATCTCTCTTCCAAGCTTTGTAAATAATTTACCCTTTTGTGCATCTGCTTTTCCTTTTTTATGCTTTATATTAGCCCATTTTGAATGTCCTGACATAAAATCCTCCTACTAAATTTTTTATTAGTTAAAATCTCTCTATACACGTTAATCTCTGACAAACCAAATGCTACCACATTTTTAATGGGTTTGCAAGATTTTTTTCACGTATCATTCTGCAACATACGCACTCTCTAATTTCTCCCACAAAATTCTATCATTAGTTTCATTTATAATTTTTTCTATGAAATATTCCACATCTTCTTTTGGTACTAAAACAAATATATCTACATTTTCATTATAATCTATATTAGCTATTCTATAGCCTTGCTTATTTATAAGATTTTGTAGCGTTCCTAATAATGTATATTCACATATTATCTTTATCTTTGACCTATAAACCATTTTTATAATTTTAGCTTCTTCTATAGAAAGCTTGGCACTTTTTCCGTATGCCCTTATCAATCCTGCAGTACCCAACAACGTTCCTCCAAAATATCTGGTAGTTACAACCACTACATTTAAAAGATTTAATCTATTTATAGCCTCTAAAGTTGGTTTACCTGATGTACCACTTGGCTCTCCATCATCTGTAAATCTTTGCAATAAAACCCCGTTTTCACAAACACTATAAGCATAAACATTATGAGTTGCATCTCTATGCTTTTCCTTTATAAAATTTATAAAGGAAATTGCTTCAACTTCGGTACAAACAGGCTTAGCTCTAGATATAAACTTAGACTTTCTATCCTCATAAACTATTTCAGATGTTTCTAATACCGTATTATATTCTTTTTTCAATTACATCACACCCTAGCAAAAATATTATGCCACCTCTTTTTTAATTAATATACGAGCTATTCTATTTTTGTCCATTTCAGCTATTTCAAATACAAAACCTTGATCTGTAATTTTCTTCCCTTTCATAGGTAACTCATCTTCTAGCATCATATGAATCCATCCAGCTATTGTATCAACTTCTTCATTAGAAATATTAGTTCCAATTTCTTGATTTAAATCATCTATCAAAACTCTACCTTCCACAGAATACGTATCTCCGTTTTTTTCTATTTCAGGTCTCTCATTGTCAAATTCATCTTGAATATCTCCAACTATCTCTTCTAACATATCTTCCAAATTTATTATACCTGCAACTCCCCCATATTCATCCACGACTGTAGATATTAATATCTTTTTCTTTTGCATCAATTTTAATAATAATGTCAATTCTACCGTTTCAGGTACTCTTAGAATTTCTCTAGTTATCTTCTTTAAATCAAATTTTTCTTTAGCCAAACACTCCGAATAAAAATCTGCTATATGAACAAAACCTATTATGTTATCTTTATCTCCTTCTGCTACTGGATATCTAGTATTCTTGGTCTCTGACACTTTCTTATAATTTTCTTCAAATGAATCCTCTATAAATAAAAACTCAGTACTTGTCCTAGGTATCATAACTTCCCTTGCTATTCTATCTGAAAATTGAAATACATTATCAACTAACATGCTTTCAGTTTGATTTATTAAACCATTCTTATGACTCTCATCAACTAACAATCGTATTTCCTCTTCTGTATGCGCTTGTTCACCAGAAGCAGAGTATAGCTTTAATCCAAATAATTTTACTATACCATTTGCTGCATGATTTAAAAGCCATATAATAGGATATGTCACTTTATAAAATACTGTAAGCAGCATAGACAATGAAATAGCTATTTTTTCTGTAGATTGTATTGCTATAGTCTTTGGCACCAACTCACCTAATACTATATGCAACATGGAAATAATTGCATACCCTAATGCGAAAGACAACGTGCCTAAAAATTGACTAGATACACCAAATAAATTTAAGACAGGCTCCAAAACATAAGCCATAGCAGGCTCTCCAACCCAACCTAAACCTACTGATGTTAAAGTTATCCCAACCTGACACGCCGAAAGATAAGCATCTAATCTCTTTACAATTTCTTTTGTGTACTTTGCTCCACTATGACCTTCATTAATTAACTGAGTAAGCCTAGTCGGTCTTATTCTAACTATTGAAAACTCTGCCGCCACAAAAAAAGCATTAAGCAACAATAATATAGCTACAATCACCAAATTCAATATAACTTGTGTTATACTCGTGCTATCCAAAGTTTTTAATTCCCTCCTTATTTTTCTTTTAAATACCTTTATTTAATAGTATATTGCTTTTCACTACATTTTTCAAGCCTTAGCAATATAATATTTTACAAGAAAAATCATATATTGTATCATCTATTTTCTCTATCTCTTTTGTTTTCGGCAAATTATCCATAATTGTTAGCTTAATCTCAGTAAAATCATCTTATCTTTTTTACTATAATTTTTGTGAAACACTATACTTTGAATCAACATTGATAAATATAAAAATTTTCTAAATATCACATGAAAAAGATACCAGACTAATTTGCTTGGTATTTTTTATTTTATTGAATAATATCATAATACATTACAAAACATACATATATAAAATCCTACTAAAGCGAGGTTATTATTATGCTCTTAGCTTGTATGATTGAACCTAAAAATACAATAAAAACCACAAAACTTATTAAATCTATTTTTATGGCAAAAAAACGAAAAATAAATATTTTTGACTTGACATTTAATAATCTTAATAAATACATTACGACTATTGATAAAAACACTTATGAAATTTCTATAGTAAGAGCTTCTTTATACGATTTTAATTTATTAAAATCACAAAATATAAAATTTGACGTTTTAATTTTTGAAGATGTTGAAGAATCGCTAAAATATAACTCATTTATCATTTTTAAAAACATTCTATCTTTGTTAAAACCACATGCATATCTAATAATAAATTCTGATAATTTTGACTTCTTTAATTATATTGATTTAAAAAATTATCATATAATTACCTATGGATTTAACAGTCATGCTAATTTATCAACTTCTAGTATTGGTGATTTTTTTAATAATTCAAATTTTATGTGTTTTTTAAAAAAGACTGTTCATTCTTATAATGGTATGATTTTTGAACCTCAAGAATATGTTTTAAACTTATCTTATTTAGATAATGAACCATACACTGTGTTGTTAGCTGCAGTGTTTGCAATAATTAGTGGAATAGATTTAAACAGTATCAATTAATTTTATACTTCTATTTTTACTAAAAAATGAATAAACATTTAACAAGACAAATAAAAAAATACAGATGAAATAACAAGAAAGGAGAAAATAAATTGAGTGAAAACACCCTAGTTAATAATAGTGTAACTGTTATCGGGAAAATAGCATCTTCCTTAGAATTGAGTCATGAATTTTATGGAGAAAAATTTTATAAGTTTTTATTAAACGTTGAAAGATTAAGTGATAGTTTGGATACTATACCTGTTACAATATCTGAAAGACTTATTGTATCAAAAGATTTATCAATTGATACATTAATTAAAATCGTTGGACAATTTCGTTCCTACAACAATATTGAAGGTGAAAGTAGTAAACTTTTATTGACCGTGTTTACTAAAGAATTTGAATTGCTAGACAAAAATTCTAAATCATATAATCCAAATCAAATATTCTTAGATGGATTTTTATGCAAAAATCCAATCTATAGGGTAACTCCGTTCGGTAGAGAAATTAGCGATTTAATAATAGCAGTAAACAGACAATATAACAGATCAGACTATATCCCTTGCATTGCATGGGGAAGAAATGCAAGATATTGTGAACAACTAAACGTGGGTGACAGAATAAAACTTTGGGGAAGAATACAATCTAGAAATTATCAAAAAAAGCAGCCTGATGGTGATGTTATATCAAGAACTGCTTATGAAGTCTCTATATCAAAAATGGAAGTAAATTAAATAATGCAAATACCAAGATGTCCCCTGCCTCTAAGCTTTTTCGCTGTCGGCAGGGGACACATATTTTCTTGGGATATTTAAATTTTACTAATAGATTTTTCTTTTTCTTCTCTACTTACTGGTTCTTTATCTATATTATTGACTTTTACTTCTGGTTCTTTAACATCCATTTCTCTTTCATGTCCTACCGTTTTACTCACTTCTACTCGTTTTTCTAAATTGTTGTCTTTTTCTTTTTCAATATTATTTTGCCTTCTTTGCTCTATTTTCTCTTTTATTTCTTTAAATTCTTCTATTTTTTTCTCACATACTTGTTTATTCATACGTAATTCCAAGATATCATTTACAACATTATTTCTATTTTCTTTTGCTAATAAAAATTCTATTCCATTATCTTTCGCCATTTTAGATAAAATATCAATAGTTTCATCAATTTTTTCTAGTGGTCTTATTTCGTCTACTAAGCTTTCTACATGAGGAACAAACTCATCAGAAATGTCACTCTTATCTAGCTCTTTCAATTTATCTATGGTATCACATAATTCTTTTACATCTCTTTTTAGTTTCTCTTGCCCAATTATGTGATTATCTTTCAAATAATTAAAAGACTTTTTTGCTAATTTGTATGCACCAAAACTACACAATGAATAAATTCCAGTTACTATTGCTACACTAAAAAATGAAACAGCTGACGGCAAAAACGCAATACTTAACAAATCCACCACTAACAAAACCATCGGAAAAACAATAGCCGCCGTTAATACAACTGATAAAGCTTTTAATGAAAATTGTTTCAAATTCTGTTTAGTTTCTAATTTCATTCTACATCACTCCTGTATCACTTATAATATATATTTTTTATCGGTTTATATTATCAACAATTTTACTTTTCTACAAAAATAATAGTTGGTACTTTTGTCTCTTTTGACTTTTTTTTGTTTACTAAATTATCATTATAAAACATTGTAGAAGAATTACCTCCATCTAAATTTACTGCATTTATCGCACCATATTTTGCCATCTCATCTTGCACATCTTTTATTGTAGCACCAACACTTTTTAACCTTCTTCCTTCTAACGTCATTAATATAACAGTACCATTTTCTCTTTGACCTATCGCGGTTCTTGGTGCTATCCCCCATCCCCCATCACCTTTTATTGGAACTTTTTTCCCATTTACTATAAGAGGTGGACCAAATGTTACAGCTTCGCTTATATTTATGGCTTTTAGCTCATTTATAGAATGCTTACCTATAATAAGCATCCCATCTTTAGTAAATCCGACTATGTCCTGTCTAACATCATCATTTTCTAACTCATTATACAATATTTCTTGATTATGTATTACAACACCCATAGGCTTTAATTCTTTATCTAAATATTTTTTAAAACCGCCTCCGTTTATCGCAACTTTTGCATTATTTCTTTTTGCTATTTCACTAGTCGTTTCCCCATTGTTTGGCAAATACCTAGAATAACCTATTTTTATTGACAATGGATTATACACCAAAACTACATGTCCCTTAAATTTTAAACTATTAACCTCAAAAACATCTATATTATTGTCCTCTAACTCTCCAAATTTAATAATATCTATACAGTTATTATCTAATTCACAAACTTTATTCTTTTCTAAAGTCTCTCTTATTGTACTTTCACTAAAAAAACATCTCGCTATATACTGATGACTTAAACTATTAATACTAGATCCTATTATTAATGACTTAATACTTTTTATTTGACACATTATCCCTAAAAATGTTAGTATTATTATGTACATAGCTATGGTTTTTTTTCGTTTCAATTAGAATACACCTCCGCTTGTCTATGTACATAGTATCAGATTTTTAGTGCTTTGTAAAATGTTTTTTAAAACCATTTAGTTAGGGGACAATGTTTATGGATAAATCGAAAAAAAGTAATTCTGAAATAGTTAGTGAGGCATTTAGTAAATTTTTAGCTAATAAAAAAAATGTCCATAAGAATTCTTATGCTGTAAATTTAGACCCCATAAAAGAAGAATATTCTGGCGCTTTCTATAAAAAATTAAAAATGATACTTCACAATAAACCTCTTACTTTTTACAATCTGCATAAGGCTCTACAAAATAATAAAATGTCTTGTAAAAAGATTCAAAGGATTATTCATAAAATTGATTGTCAAAAAGAAAAAACTGATGCTATTAATAAACTTTTTTTAGACTGTGAAATATCGCGAAATACTTTAAAACAGCATCTAAAGAAAAAAATTATTAAACCTTCAATCTTTGTAATTTTTTTTGAACTTCTAATCTCTGTTGGTATATTTTTTATGATAAAAAAATGGTATGTATTTGTTATTTTTGTATCACTTGCATTGTTTACTATATTTTTTATGTACAAAAAAAACAAGTTCTATCATGATTTAAAACAATCAATAAAATCTTCAGAAGAATTTTTGAATTCAAAATATCACATAAAAAATAATGACAATATGCAAAAAAAACTTGAACATTCTAAAAAAAGATGTCTATTAGTTGGAAAACTAAATAAATTACAACGTTTAAAATTACAAGAGCGAAATTTTATAGTCTTATCTATAAAGAAACTAATAAAAAAAATAAGAAATGATATTGCACTTTCATACCCTGATTTAAAACAATTTATAAATTTTTTATCATATGACGAATTAAGTAATATAAAAATTTTAAAAGAACAATTTAATTTTTCTCCGAAATCCATAGAGGATTTTACAAAGGAAATTAGAAAGTGTAAAGTCATTATGAAGAAAAGTCCATCTTTGGCTAAGTACTATAAAATTAAAATGCGACTTTTAGAAAGTGTATCTGCTGAATATTATAAAAATTTGACACATTCTAAAAATCTTGAAAGAGGTTATACTATGAATGATAAGAATATAGACAGAACTATACATTTTTAAGGGGGCTTATTTTATGAAAAAACATAACGCTTTTACATTAGTTGAAATTTTAGTGATAATTTTTATAATTGCAATTTTTCTTGGGATTTCTACTCCTTCTCTTTTCTCTTGGACAAAAACATCTCAAATAAAGTCTGATGTTTCTATCTGCTTGGAGATGGAAAACATTATAACAAACGCTATAAAAAGTAAAGATATTGCAATAAAAGAAACTGATTACTCTATCGATTGGACACTTGCTAATAAAAATAAACTTCGAACTATACTTAAACGTGAAATGACAACTTCACCAAAAGTTTCAAAACCTAAAGAGGATGGTTATGCCTTTTTCGTATATCTACTTCCTCCTTATTCGGTTATATGTTTACCTATTAATTCAAACCAATATATAGACACATCTGATCTTTCTTTTAATGGAGTAACAACTGACTTTTTATTAGAACGTTACCCTAAATCAAATTATCCACAAATGTATACATCTTTATATTCTAAAGATTCTAACTCAATAGGTAAACCTACTTTAAATTTTCCTGTTGTTGTAAAGCCTGGTGATTCAACTGAATCAAACAAAAATTCACTAATAGGATGTATTAATTTACCTACTGACTTCTAGGATATAATACATTTTTCTAAACTCCTAATAACATGAAAACCTTCATGCGTTAATGGCATATTGCCGTTTCTACAATTTTCATTTCTATTTAAATATTCCAATATTTCTTCTTTTTTGGCATATTTAAATGCACTTTTCCCACTTTTGTCTACTATATTTTTATTCGCACCTTCTTTCACTAAATATTTAACTACTTCAAACTCTTCATTCTCTACAGCATACATTAATGCTGTTTTTCCTTCTTGATCCGTCGCATCTTTGTTAGCTCCGTGCTTTATCAAAAACTTCACTGCTTCCATCTTTCCATAATGTGCTGCTATCATTAAAATTGTCATACCATGACTTTCTTCTGCATTGACGCTTATATTTGCCTTAGAATGAAAAACTAGTTTAAATAACCTTACTATATCCTGATCATTTAGTATCATTATTGATCTAATTAACATACTTTCAATTTTATTTTTCTCAGAAGTTAGTACAACTATCGACTCTTTTAATTCTCTTTCAATTAAATCTGTTCTAATATTAAATTTCACAAAACTACACCTCGTTATTTCTATTATTTTTTAACATATCATGTCATTTTCCTCCAATTATTTCATATAGTTAATTAATTGTCAAACGTGAATTGTAGACAATATTTGTGTTTTTTGTTCTATAAACTAAACTAACATCATAATTTAACACAATTTTCGTTATTCAATACATCAGTTCTTTTATAGTTCACTAATTCTTTTACTTTTTCTAAATTTATTTCCTTTATTTCATCACCATCTCACTAAAAAATATATTTATTTACTTTGTTATTTGTAATACGATATTTGTGTTAAAATATATGTATACACAAATTCATAGAAAGGACTGAATCCCAAATGCCTAATCAACTTTTTCAGCAAAATTTAAATTTACAAGTCCCAACGCGCGATAGAATAACAAAAATTCGTTATGTTTCTGAAAGAAGAGCCAAAAGATTACAAAGCGTCCTGGATAATGCATACTCTTCAAATTATACTATGGATGATTCATTTATTTCATCTATTAAAAAAAATTTTATGTTATACAATGTAAAACTTCTTGTTAGAGAAAATGAATTTTTACGAGAAATTAATGAAACTTCAAGAAATGATTTGGATGTTTTAAAAAGTATTTTTAACATTATTAGTACAAAAGATATCAATGGAAATACTACTATAGCCAAAACTATTTTAAATGATGATTCTAAAACTTTAGATTATCTTTTAAAAAAAATTACATGTAAAACAAAAGCGTATAATGAAAAATCTAAAAATGATAAACTTTATTTACATAGTATTTTAGATGCCAAAAATAATGTCAATAAAAATGCTCTTCAAATTGCAGCTCAATCTAATATCAAATGCTACAATATAATTTTAAAATATATGGAATTAAATTATAAAGATTTATCAAAACTTGATTTTATACCAAATAACATAGATTTATCAGATATGGAAAAAATAAAAACTGCTATTTTTGATACTCAGTCTTTAATAGCAAAAAGTTATTCTTTAGCTACATTTTATTATAGAGGTTCATCTACAAAAATACCGTCTATTGATACTTTAAAACATGCTTTAATAAATAAAAATATATATGAAGCTAGAAAAAATCTGCAAAAAAGTTTATTTAAATCAAATACATCCTTAACCAAAAAAACATTAGACAAAATTCTTGATACTAAAAGATTATGTGAAAAATTAGATGATGTAGACAAAAATAGTGCTGATATAATTTTATCTAGACTTAAAATTTTAACAGATACTTCAAATGAACTTACCCCTATTATGCAAGCAACTAAATTGAATAATTATAAAACTCTATCTGTATTAATTAGTGAAATTTCTTCACTGAAAAACACCTACGCTAAACTTTATCAAAAAAAACTTCCCAATTATCTAGACACATTTGATTCTGAGTATAATACTGCATTATCTTTTGCAATAAAAAACCAGTCAGTCGCATGTGTTGATTTATTGCTAAAGTCAGGTACAACTTTAGGAAATGATTTTGAATATTCTAAATGCGATTCGTATGTGATACAAGCTATTAATGTTAATAATATACAAATTCTTAATCTTATTATAAAATATTATCAACTTACTAACAATGATAAAAATAGTTTAATAAATTATTTATGTGCGACGACTAAAATGTCAAATTATATTTCACCTTTAGGTCTTGCACTTAAAAACGAAAGCTTAGCGTGTGCTATTCTTTTACATGATAAATATAATATACCTATTCCTTATCATTTTAAAGAATTATATAGAAAATTGCTGATTAAAAAATATGCCTTGATTAAAAAGAAAAAGAAAAGTTTCAACATTATAGAACGTATCTTTAGAAATATCATTAATTCAATTATATCAATATTATATTTTTTGGGTATAATACAATTTAAGAAATAATGTAAAAAATTACCAGTAAAAAATATATATTTTTTTTAAAAAAAGTATTGACTTTTAACTATTATTATTGTATTATAACAACTGTGTTCAGTCGGGTTTATGAATAATGAATGGTGGGTATAGCTCAGTTGGTTAGAGCGCCAGATTGTGGCTCTGGAGGTCATGGGTTCGACTCCCATTATTCACCCCATATATATTGGGATATAGCCAAGCGGTAAGGCACCAGACTTTGACTCTGGCATTTCGTTGGTTCGAATCCAGCTATCCCAGCCATTAGGGCCATTAGCTCAGGTGGCAGAGCACTTGACTTTTAATCAAGGTGTCCCGCGTTCGAGTCGCGGATGGCTCACCACTTAGGGAATTGTTTTTGTTCCCTATACCGAAATATGATGTTCTCTAAAAAAGAAAGGCAAAATCGTTTTTGATTTTGTCTTATTTTTTTTATCTAAAAATATATAAAAGACTCTAGACACCCAAACTTTATTCAAAATATAAACCAGTCTAAAAAATATACCCATGTCCAACGTTTACACATTAATTAATACTCAACAAATCCGGCACATAAGTCTTGCATGTGTGGCTTAACTCAAAAGTTTCTCATGTCAATACGAGCTTGCGAGTATTGCTGTGCCGGATTTGTGTACCCGGCAGGGTACAACTTACCATTCAAATCCGTGTGCATCCACGCGGAGCGTTATAATTCAGTCGGAGCTTGAACTC
>JBGUYI010000037.1:0-5318 GCA_045118635.1 Acetivibrionales bacterium | reverse complement strand
CTCTCGTCTTCATTGTAAATATGTACCCACCGCCTACGCTTTTTCAAGCTTAGAGGCGGGGGACATCTCTGTACTTACGTTATATATCGGTTGTCCTTATGAAAAATATTAGACTTTTTTATTTCCATAATTTTTTAACAAAAGTTGACAAGAATTTTTTGCCTCGTAAGAATAAGTATCTTGTAAAAAAATTCCCCACTTTACAGCTTTCAATCAATAAAGATTTTAAGCATAGGTAGGGAAATAATATATTCAAACTATTATTTTACATTGCTAATCTTAATCTATCTGCTATCATAGCAATAAATTCTGAATTGGTAGGTTTACCCTTTCCATTACTTATTGTATAACCAAATATCTCATCTATTACTTCTATTTGACCTCTTCCCCATGCCACTTCTATTGCATGTCTTATTGCTCTTTCGACTCTACTTGACGTCGTTTTATATTTTTTTGCTATAGTTGGATACAATAACTTAGTTATTGAATTTATCATTTCTAAATCATTTATAACCATAATAATTGCATCTCTTATGTAATGATATCCTTTTATATGTGCAGGAACACCTAAATCATGCATTATATTTGTAACTTTTTCTTGCAAATTTATTTTATTGTCCACCTTCATTATATATTCCTTATTTGATTCATTTAAATTTGTAATAATACTGCTTTCATATACGTCTTTTACACGTTTTACTAACAGGTCCATATCGAAAGGTTTCGTAATATAATATTTAGCACCTAAATCCATTGCTTGTCTTATCACATTTTCCTTTCTAATTCCAGATAATATCATAAATACTGGTTTCTTTCTCATATCTTTTCTTTTAATTTCTTCTAACACACCAAGTCCATCTAAATTTGGCATTATTATGTCTGTTATTACCACATCTGGATTGGTTTCCACAATACTTTCACATGCTTTTGCCCCATCTTCTACACTTGCCACCACTTCTATATCATCTTGCTCATTTAAATAACTTTCTACCATACTTCTAAAATCATCATTATCCTCTGCCAAAAGGATCTTTATTTTTTCTTTTTGCAATCTAAACTCCTCCTTAAATCACTAAATTTAGCATGGTTAGAATTTGTCATAGTAATATAGCTTCTCATGACATTTTTTACCAGGCAAATTTATTATAAATCATATTAAACAATAAAAATTGTCGAATAATTCGCAAAAGTACAAATAAAATACTCTCCACTACAGCAAACATCATTTTTTTATTTAAGATAATGACACCTTTTTATCAAGTTTTACATTTACACTTTTTATTTCACCGTTTTCCCTATATGTTACATTGACAATATCATTTGGTTTTTTTGTATAAAGATAACTCCTTAGACCAAGCATTGTATTTACTTTTATATCATCAAGACTAATTATTATAATGCCTTCTTTTAATCCACTTTTATAAGCAGGACCTTCTTTATCTAAATCTACCACTATAATTCCTTCTTCTAATTTTAAATTATTAGTCATATATGGTATTATTTCTCTATCATAAGCAAATACACCTAAATATGGTTCATCAAATGTTCCATCCTGTATTAAGTGATTTATCACAGGTGCTGCAACATTTATAGGTATGGCAAAACCTATTCCTTCAGCACTTTCAATTTTCACTGTGTTTATACCTATAACTTCTCCTTTTCTATTTAGAAGCGGACCTCCACTATTTCCAGGATTTATACTTGCATCAGTTTGAATTAAATCTTCCATATAATTTTGTTCATCTAGCCTTATTGTCCTATTTAATGCACTAACTATGCCTGCTGTAACAGTTCTTTGAAATTGAAAACCCAAGGGATTCCCTATTGCAATAGCAGTTTCTCCAACCTTTAGTAAATTAGAATCACCTAGCTTTAAAAATTTCAAATTATTTGCATCAACTTTTATAATAGCTAAGTCTAATATATCATTAGACCAAACTCTAGTCCCCTCTTTTTCTGTTCCATCTGAAAATGTCACTATCATCTTTTTAGAATTGTCTGTCGCCACATGTTTATTTGTCAGTATATATCCGTCATCACTAACTACTACTCCAGAACCTATACCCCAAGTTTTTGTATTATCCCCAAACAAAACTTTGTCATCTACTTTCAATACTGATATTCCAACTACACCAGAAATAGAATCAGAAACAACTGTTGGAATATCAGTCTCTTCTCTTACATCAAAAACTTCATTTTCTTCATAAGATAATTTTGTGAATCCATCCTTTTTATTATAAGATGCACCATTCCACAAAATTAACCCTACTAACACTGTCCCTAAAATTGAAAATAATATACTTTTTAGAAATGCCTTATCTTCTTTCATCATAATATTTACTCCTTTTAGTATTTTTTATTATTTTTAACATAAATAACATAAATAATACTAAAAGGAGCTATACTAAATTTGTTTTTTTAATATGTCTGCTTTATCTGTTCTTTCCCAAGTTAAATCTATATCTGTTCTTCCAAAATGACCATACGCAGCAACTTTTTTGTAAATTGGTCTTCTTAAATCTAAATATTTTATAATACCAGCTGGAGTTAAATCAAAATTATTCTTCACTAATTCTACTAATCTATCTTCTCCAACAACCCCTGTCCCATGAGTATCAACCAATACAGATACAGGCTTTGCAACTCCTATTGCATATGCTAGCTGAACTTCGCATTTTTTTGCTAAACCCGCTGCAACAATATTTTTTGCAACATACCTTGCCATATACGCAGCAGATCTATCAACTTTAGTTGGATCTTTCCCAGAAAATGCTCCACCACCATGTTTTGCATATCCACCATAAGTATCAACTATTATCTTTCTTCCTGTTAAGCCAGCATCTCCTTTTGGTCCACCCACCGAAAACCTTCCTGTAGGATTTATTAAAAATTTAGTTTTATCATCCATTAAATTTTCTGGAATAACTTTCTTTATAACCTTTTCTATTATGTCACATTCTATTGTTTCATGATCTACTACTTCATCATGTTGAGCTGAAATTACAACAGTATCAACTCTAACTGGCTTACCATCTTGATATTCTATTGTAACCTGAGACTTACCATCCGGTCTTAAGTAGCTTATTATATTTTCTTTTCTTACTTTTGTCAATTGCCTTGTCAATTTATGCGCTAAAGATATTGGCATAGGCATTAGTTCTGGTGTCTCATCACATGCATAACCAAACATCATACCCTGATCTCCTGCCCCGATTTCTTCTTTTAGCTCACCATTTTTTTCTTCTAATGAATTATCAACACCTAAAGCGATATCTTTAGATTGTTCATTTATAGCAGTTAAAACAGAACATGTGTCACAGTCAAATCCATATTTTGCTCTGTCATACCCTATTTTTCTTATTGTTTCTCTAACTATTGATGGTATGTCGACATAACATTCCGTTGTTATTTCGCCCATAACTAATACCATACCTGTTGTTGTTGCTGTTTCACATGCTACTCTAGCATTTTTATCTTGCTCTAATATTGCATCTAATATAGCGTCTGAAATCTGATCACACATTTTGTCAGGATGTCCTTCTGTTACAGATTCCGATGTAAAAAAACTTCTTACCATTTTATCTCTCCTTTTTACCATTCATACAAACTTTAACTCATTATACACTCTTTCATCTTTTTTTTCTATACCTAATTGACCTTTTTGACAAAATTTCTTTTTTTTGTTAGAATGATTTGACGTAGCAATATTGTAAAGGAGTTTTTGTATGCTTAATGTTAATAAATTATTAAATAATATATCTGAAGATACTATTCATTTGTTAAATAATAAACATAAATATATAGTAAATAGTGACGATATTGATTTTAATAAAGATTTAATAAACAAGATAGATTTATTTTTAAATAGTAAAGACAAAGAACATAAAAAAATATATGAAAAAGATATTAAAGACATGTATAATAGCCCTTTGTTCGATAAAAACATGACAAAATTTTTTAATAATAATTGGAAATATAACTTTAATTATTTTTTGGATTATGATGAAACTATATTAAATCCTGTTATAAAATATATATTTGAATCAGGTGATACTAGGTTAATACAACTTTTAATAGAAAATGGACTAAGTTATATCGATAAATTTATGCTTTGTATAAATCCGTCTTTATACTCTCATTCAGCTATTATTTTAAAATTTAATAAACCTATAAAATTTGACGACTCAAATTATGATGTGGCAGGTATATTATACAGTTTTTCTATAAAAGCAAAAACTAATAACTGTAAAATAAGTTTTATAGATAAACTTATAAATAGATTAAGGCAATTAATTAGTTTGTTTTGGAACAAAAAAGGTTATATGACAAGAATTTTACTCACTTCTGACGATTTTTCTAAGTTGGAAAAAAATAATGGTAATGATGTTTTTAAACTCTCTGATGTTAATGGACAACTTGTCAAAAATTCTGTAAATTTATCTTTTAATACACTAAAGACTTTGAATAAAGTAGCCGAAAAAACAAAAGAGAGTAATATTCGTATGCAAAAATTGACTTCAGACATCGAAGAAATCTCTTATTTTTTCAGTTTGTATACCAAAAATAATATAAGTTACATATCAACTGATAAAATTGTGAGTTATTCTTTCAATAATAATGATGTTGAACTAGAGATTGATTCTGAAAAAAGTGGATATTCTATTTATGATTTTATTTGGGCTGATCATAGAAAACTAAAATTGACAAATGAAAAAAAATTGTCTGTTATTAAAGAATTTGTAAAAATAGAATGTCTTAAATTGTTAAAGGAAAACAAAATTATAGAAAAAAATTCTAATAATTTTACTTTTAGTGATTTTGATAAATTACCTGCTATAAAGCCAAACGATTTAAAGAGAAAATTTTGTTATCCTGAAACCATTAGTTTTGATTTAAGGTATGATTTAGAAGGTAATCTTATCAATGACCCAGTTGTTGTGGCAAATTTGGGGTATAAAATGCTATCAGACTTGGAACAATTTAATATTGAGCCTGAATGTTATTCCTTTTTAAAAAATAATTGTATAACAACACTAAAAAGAGTTATTTCAAACTGTAGTGTTAAGTATAAGAAAATACTAGAGCATGTAGATAAAGAATTAAACATTTTTCAGGTAAGACATCCTTTAAGTGTATTTAATAAATTAAAAGAGTTTAGTTTGTTTTCCCATCTTAAATAAGATGGGACGTCTTAGACTTTATTCATATTAACTTAATCTTTTATTAACTTAATCTCTTATTAACTTAATTTTTATTAACTTAATTTTTATTAACTTAATTTTTATTAACTTAATTTTTATTAACTTAATTTTTATTAA
>JBGUYI010000036.1:0-14439 GCA_045118635.1 Acetivibrionales bacterium | reverse complement strand
AATGACGTTAGGACCAGATGGATGAACTACAAACTCTAGTATTCTATTGGGCGGCAGGCTTTTCACACAAGCCTCGACCCTTTAGGGGTCGGGGTAATTGACTACCAAAAGGTTTGTGAATGATGTTCACAAAATATATAAATTGAATATTTCTGGTTTTCCTATGTGAGTAGTCAGTTGGAAAGGAGGGAAATAGATGTCAGAAGCAGAAGTAAAGCAAAAAGAAGAAGTTAAACAAAAAGGGAATTTGGAGGTTCTTTTAAGGAACTTTAAAAGACAGTGTGCCAGATCTGGTGTTATAGCTGAGCTTAGAAAGAGAGAATACTATGAAAAACCTAGTAGAAAGAGGAAGAAAAAATCCGAAGCGGCTAGGAAGAGAAAAAATAGTAGAAAACAGTAAAGATAATAAATATTAAACCTAGAATATTAAATAGGATACGGCTAATGATTCTATCACCCTTTTTAGGTTGGTGTGTGGCTATAAAACGTAAAGCTGTAACTTTTGTATAGCGGTTTTTCTTAGTGTGGTTTTACCAAATGGTAGTAGAATCAAAGAGATATTTTGAGTCAGGAGAGCTCGATTTTGTATCGAGCTTTTTTAACGATACATTAGCAAGAATTCTCTCACTTCTATAAGTGGTGAGATGAATTACTCGTAAGTATCAAGGCTGACTTTTATCTTGACAGCGTCAAGATATGTTGCCAATATACATATACAAGGTTTCCAAACGTTGTTCGTAAGACAACAGTACCGTAGGGAGTATGGGAAGGGTTCGCCTCATAAAAAACCCGTAGCCTTGGAAACTGATGCCTGTAAAATGAAATCCTCTACGAGGTTGGGTGGATTAAAGGAAGCTCCCGCCTCTATAGGCGGTGAGTACTTCACCTGAGTTATATAAAAGATAGGGTTATACTTTGGTAGGTGTAAATTATGCGTGATGATTATAATAAGGTTTGGAAGTATAAAGAAATAGATGATCAAAAGGTTAGGAATATTATAGATGGGCTTAATATTTCAGAATTTTTAGCTAAAGTATTAGTAGCCACTTTAGATATTGATGATATAGATGAGATTTCTAGATTTTTAAAACCTAGAATCAAGCATTTAAATAGTGCTTTTTTATTAAATGACATGGAGTTATGTGTAGACAGGATTATTAATGCTGTAAACAAGAAAGAAAAGATTGTAATTTTTGGAGATTATGATGTAGATGGAGTAACTAGTACTGCTATATTGTATGATTTTTTAAAGAGAATAGATGGTGTTGTAGATTATTATATACCAAATAGAATAGATGAAGGCTATGGGTTATCGAAAGTTGCAGTTGATAATGTAATGAGTTTAGAACCAGGTCTTATAGTTACAGTTGATTGTGGTATAACTAGTATAGATGAGGTTTCTTACATAAAGTCAAAAGGTATAGATATAATAATAACAGATCATCATGAATGTAAGAATGAATTACCTGATGCATATGGAATTATTAATCCTATGAGAGAAGATAGTACCTATCCTTTTAAGCACTTAGCTGGGGTTGGAGTTGCATTAAAGGTAATAGTTGCCCTATGCGATAAAATGGGTTTAAAAGATTACTATTTAAAATATATGGATATAGTGGCACTAGGTACAGTTGCGGATGTAGTTAGCTTGAAAGATGAAAACCGTATAATGGTTAGGTATGGGTTAAAGAAAATGATGAAAAAACCCAATATAGGGATAAAAAAGATTATTAATTTAATTGGTTTAGATAATAAAATTATAACTGCATCTAGTTTAGGATTTGGATTAGCGCCGAGAATAAATGCAGCTGGCAGATTGGGTGATGCTAGAAAATGTGTTGTTTTACTTACAACAGAGGATGAATCTAAAGCATTGGATATTGCCATTACATTAGAAAATGAAAATCGGTTGCGTCAGCAGAAAGAACAGGATATACTAGAGAAGGCTATAGGTGAAATAGAAAGTCAAAATTTGGATGATGATAGTATAATAGTATTAGCAGGTTATGGTTGGCATAAAGGTATTATAGGTATAGTTGCATCTAGGATAACTGATAAATATTTCAAACCGTGTGTAGTTTTGACAATTAAAGATGGTATTGCAAATGGTTCTGCTAGAAGTATTAAAGGATTTAATATATTTAATGCGATAAATTCTTGCAAAGATATGTTAATAGGCTTTGGAGGACATGAAATGGCGGCAGGATTAACTCTTAATGAAGTTTACATAGATGATTTCAAAAAGAAATTAAATGAGTATGCTTTGAGTGAATTTAGTTGTAAAGAGATATATGATTCAATAGATGTAACAATGGAGCTTAATTATGAGGATATAACAGTAGAAAATGCGAAAAAATTAGAGCATTTAAGACCATTTGGTACAGATAATTTAGTTCCGGTATTTTCTTGTAGTAATATAAGAGTGCATGATATAAAAACTACAGGAAACGGCAAGCATTTAAGATTGGTTTTAGGAGATTCTAAAATAGATGCTATAGCCTTTAACAAAGGAGATTTGATTAAATGCATTGATACAAATGATTATATAGACGTAGCATTTGAATTAAATAGGAACATTTGGAATGGAAGAGAAAAGGTACAAATGATAATAAAAGATTTTAAGTTGGTTTAGGAGATACAAAGAGGTTAAGCTATGAATTTAGGAGGATGAAGAGAATATGGATTTAAAGCAAAAACTTAGACATGTTATGGATTTTCCCAAAAAAGGTATAGACTTTATTGATATAACTACAGTTCTGCAAGATCCCGATGCATTGTTGGTTTGTATGGAACAAATGAAACAAAAGATTAGAGAATTTGATGATTTTGACTTAGTTGTAGGGCCAGAGTCAAGAGGGTTTATATTTGGAACGCCTATAGCATATTCTTTAAAAAAAGGATTTATTCCTGTTAGAAAGAAAGGAAAGTTGCCATATAAAACAATAAGCGAGGAATATCAACTAGAATATGGAACGGACATTTTAGAAATGCATCAAGATGCTATAAAAGAGGGACAAAAAGTAATAATAGTAGATGATTTATTAGCAACAGGTGGTACGACAGAAACTATAATAAAGCTTGTTGAAAAATTAGGTGGAGAGGTAGTAGGTATTGTTTATTTTGTTGAATTAACAGGGTTAAAAGGAAGAGAAAAATTAAAGAATTATAAGGTTTCTTCTTTGGTACAGTTTTAAGAATTTTTTAAAGGGGAGATTTTTTGTTAACGAAATTATATAATGAATTAATAGAGAAAATAAGAACATATAATAAGCATGGCGATTTAAGTTTAGTGGAAAAAGCATATTTAGTTGCCAAAAAAGCTCACGATGGACAAAAGAGGCTTTCAGGTGAGCCTTTTTTGTTGCACCCATTAAAAGTTGCATATATATTAGCAGAATTTGAGTTAGATACTATATCGATAGTTGCTGCGATATTGCATGATGTTGTAGAAGATACAGATTATACTAAAGAAAAACTTTTAGAAGATTTTGGAGAAGAAGTATCTATGCTAGTTGATGGAGTTACAAAACTTGGTAGGATATCTTATACTACAAAAGAAGAACAGCAGGTAGAGAATTTAAGAAAAATGTTTTTAGCCATGACAAAAGATATAAGAGTTGTTTGGATAAAATTAGCAGATAGATTACATAATATGAGAACGTTAAAATATATGCAAAAAGAAAAACAATATTATAAAGCAAAAGAAACTATAGAGATTTATGCACCATTAGCTCATAGGCTTGGGATTTCTCAGATAAAGTGGGAGTTAGAGGATTTAAGCCTTAGGTATTTAGACCCTGAAGGATATTATGATCTTGTTAATAAGATAGCGATAAAGAGAAAAGAAAGAGAAGTATATATACAAGATATAATAAATACGCTAAATAAAAAAACAAAAGAAATGAATATAGAGTGTAGTGTAGATGGTAGACCCAAGCATTTTTATAGCATATATAGAAAGATGAAAATCAAGGAAAAAACTATAGATCAGATATATGATTTATTTGCTTTAAGGATAATAGTGAATACAGTTCGTGAATGTTATATGGTTTTGGGATTAGTACATGATTTATATAAGCCAATTCCAGGACGTTTTAAAGATTATATAGCTATGCCAAAACCTAATATGTATCAATCGTTGCATACAACTCTTATAGGCCCTAAAGGTTTTCCTATAGAGATACAAATAAGGACATGGGAAATGGATAAGATAGCGGAAGTAGGTATAGCTGCACATTGGAAATATAAAGAAGGAAAAACAAATGAAAATGATAAATTAAGTGAGAAATTAGAATGGCTAAGAATGATATTAGATTGGCAAAAAGAGACAAAAGATGCTGGAGAGTTTCTAAAAAGTTTAAGAGTTGAATTGTTTGCTGAAGAAGTTTTTGTATTTACACCAAAGGGAGATGTCATAAATTTACCTAAAGGATCTAATCCTATTGATTTTGCGTATCATATACATAGTGCAGTCGGGGATAAAATGATGGGAGCAAAAATCAATGGAAAGATAGTGCCATTGCAGTATAAATTAAAGAATGGAGATATAGTTGAAATTTTGACTTCATCTAATGTACAAGGTCCTAGTAGAGATTGGTTAAAGATTGTAAAAAGTTCACATGCAAGAAATAAAATAAATCAATGGTTTAAGAAAAATAAAAAAGAAGAAAATATATCGAGAGGTAAAGAACTTTTAGAGAAAGAGGTTAAAAAAGCTGGATTAAATTTAGGACAAGTGGTTAAGACTGAAAATGTAGAAGAGATATGTAAAAAGTATAAATTAAGTGGACTAGAGGAGTTATATTTAAATTTGGGAGTGGGGAATATATCTCCTAAAAAAATAATAACATTTATAAAAGTAAAAAGTGGAATATTGGATTTAGCGGATGTCAAAGAAAAAACAGTAAAAGCAGAAGCAAACCAAAAAGGTGTGGTTGTGAAAGGAGTAGAAAATTGCCTTGTGAAATTTTCTCAATGCTGCAATCCGGTCCCAGGAGACGAAATAATTGGTTTTGTAACAAAGGGGAGAGGAGTTTCTATTCATAGAAGTGACTGTAGTAATATTTTTTTAGATGCGAATAGTAGAGATAGATTAATTGAAGTTAATTGGATTAATAAAAACAAAGATTATTATAAGACTGATATAAAGATAAAGGCATATGATAGAGTTGGTCTAATAGTTGAGGTAACTAATGTTGTCACTGATTTAAAAATACCATTGATCTCATTAAATGCACAAAGAAAGAAAAATAAGATGGCAGAAATGCTTATAACATTAAAGATATCAAATATAAAAGAGTTAGAGAAGGTAATAAAAAGATTTGAGAGCATAGAAGGAGTATATTATGTAGAAAGAAAGAAGGGATAATTTTTGAATTTAGTTTGTTTAAAGCATGGTATATTTGATTCTAATTCGTATATATTATATGAAGGCAAAAAAGGTGTTTTAATAGATGCAGGAGTAAATAATATTATTAGCAAAATAGATGAGCTTGGGATATCGCTACAGTATATAATTTTGACGCATGGGCATATAGATCATATATATAATGCTTGTGATATAAGAGACAAAACTGGAGCAAAAATAATTGCGCATCAAGATGAAGTATATTTATTAAAAAATCCTGTTGCGAATTGTTCGTATTTTTTAGGTAATATAGAAAGAGTTTTAACACCAGATATTTTGGTAAGAGATAATGACATTTTAGATATATTTGAAAATGATATAGAGATTATACATACACCAGGTCATACAGCAGGTGGAATTAGTATAAAATATAATGATATTTTGTTTTCAGGGGATACATTATTTAGGGAATCGGTGGGTAGAACTGATTTGGAAACAGGGAATATGAAAGCTTTAAAAGATTCATTGATAAATAAATTATTTAAATTGAAAGAAGAAATTATTGTATATCCAGGGCATGGTGAAAGCACAACAATAGGTTTTGAAAAGAGTAATAATATATTTGTGTAAATGTTTGAATATTAGGATAATGGAACAAAAAATTGTAAAGTTTTTAGAATACAAAATAGTTTAGCTAAATGATAGAATTCAAGAATATTATGGAAAATTAAAACATAATTAAACATAAGAGATTTATAAATAAAAGTGTGAAAAAATGATGACAATTAAAGCTAATATCAAAAATTATATAAAAGATAATAAAAAAATATATTTATTGTTGATATTTGTGATTGTAATAGGCGTAATAAAGGGAAATTTAGATTTAATTTCTATGAAGAAAGTTACAATAAAAGAGCTTGGCGAGTATATTAATAATTTTTTTAACGTAGTCTGTGATAAGAATATAAAGAAGAATGAAATAATATTTGGAGAGTTTTTTAATTCAATAAAATTATTTTTGTTAGTTTGGCTTTGTGGTTCGTCTATTGTGGGCATACCAGTAATTTTTTATATCATGTACATAAAAGGATATGTTTTGGGATTTTGTAGTGGTATTTTAATACAATCTATGGGACTAAATGGGGTAACACTTGTAACTATTGGGATTTTGCCAAAAGAGATATTCTTTATACCAATAATAGTAATTTTAGGAGTAAGTGGTATAAAATTTTCTATTAGCATGATTAGAAATAATAAATTAAGAATGTTAAGACAAAAAAATATGTTAAAAGAGTTTGGTAAATATTCACTTTTGGGATTTTTTCTTTGTGTTGTAAGTTTTTTGGTAATTTTGACAAATTGGGAGATATCATTTAAGCTTCTCATGAAATAATAAAAGCCCGAATTTTAATAAATTCTAGGCTTAGTATAAAATGACATAATGTTATTTGCTAAAATCTTTAAAATTCCACATGCCAGCTGGTTTGTTATGTAAGAATATACTAGCATTTAATGCCCCATTGCCGAAAACATCCTTAGATAAAGCGGTATGGCTAATTTCTATTATTTCATCATTACTAGCAAAGATAACAGAATGTTCTCCAGAAATAGAACCACCTCGTATAGAATGTATGCCTATTTCTGATTTTGTTCGAGCCATATTTTTTGTGTGCCTATCAAAAACGTATTCTTTCTTAGGAACAACAGAATTTATGCTATCGGCTATCAAAAGAGCGGTACCGCTTGGTGCATCAATTTTTTTGTTATGATGTTTTTCTATGATTTCTATATCAAAGTCATTATCTAATAACACTGCAGCATGCTTTACCAAATCTATTAGCAAGTGTATTCCCATAGACATATTAGCAGAAAAGAATACAGGTATTGTTTCACTTGCCTTGTGTAATCTATTTATTTGATTTTCAGAAAGACCAGTTGTGCACATAACCAAAGGTAATTTTTTTGAAAGTGCAAAATCTAACAACGAATCAAATAAAGATGGATTAGAAAAATCTAGTATAACATCAATATCTTGAATAACATTGTTGATATCATCATAGATAGGGTATGAATATTGTGGATTATTTAATTTATCAACCCCAGCAACTATTTCTAAATTATTGTAGTTTGAAGAAAGCCTAGTTATAACTTGTCCCATTTTACCACAACAACCACTTAATAAAATTTTTATCATAAATAACACATCCTTCAAAATATATTAGGATATTCTAAAAAGAATATCCATTTAACTTATATTGAAAAACCATAATCACAAAGAGCATTTTTTAGTTTATCAATATTTTGCTGTTCCATATCGTATAATGGTAATCTACATTTTCCCACATTTTTTCCGATGATACATAGTGCTGTTTTTATAGGAACAGGACTAGATTCGATAAATAGACAGTCAATTAATTCTAGTGCTCTAAGTTGTATATTACGAGACTCTTTAATATTATTGTTAAAAAATTCATAGCAAAGGTTATGAATGTCTAAAGGAATTATATTAGAAGCTACGGAAATTACGCCACAAGCGCCTAAAGAAAGCATAGGCAAAGTCTGCTCATCATTTCCGCAATATATATCAATATTGTCACCACACAACCTTTTAATTTTTGCAACTTGAGAAAAATTACATTCCTTAATTGCGACAATATTTGGAATTTTGGATAATTCCAATAAAGTTTCAGGTTCTATATTACGACCTGTTCTAGTAGGGACATTATATAGAATAATAGGTACATCCAAATTCTTGGCAATATTACTAAAGTGAATTAATATTCCTTTTTGAGAAGGTCTATTATAATATGGACAAACCGCTAAGACAGCATCCACACCAAGTTTTACAACCTCTTTACCAAAATTTATAACTTTTGTTGTGTCATTGCACCCAATACCTGCAATAACAGGCACTCTACCATTAACCTTTTTTATAGTAAATTCAATGACAGAAAGTTTTTCTGAATTTGACATAGTAGAAATTTCTCCCGTAGAACCACATACTATAATAGCATCAGTCTTATTCGCTATTTGAAACTCGATTAATTCTTCTAACATAGAAAAATTAATTGAATTATCACCATTAAACGGAGTAACTATCGCAACTCCAGCTCCTTTAAAAATCATAAAAAAACACCTCCATTATCTTCTTTCCCAAAGTCCTATTAATAAATTTGCTATTTGAACTGCATTTGTAGCAGCACCCTTTCGTATGTTGTCCGCTACAACCCATAAATTTATGCCATTTTCCACACTAAAGTCACGTCTTATTCTTCCAACAAAAACTTCATCGTGTGATGTTGAATTGATAGGCATCGGATACACATTATCTTTGGGACTATCTTGCAATACTATTCCATTCGAATTTTTAAGCAAGGCTTTTAATTCGTCTAAATCAAATTTGTTATAAAATTCTACATTGATAGACTCACAATGCGAATTTAAAACAGGAACTCTTGCAGTAGTTGCTGTTATCTTTATAGAGTCATCTCCTAGAATTTTTTTTGTTTCATTAATCATTTTTAATTCTTCTTTTGTGTAACCATCAGGCAAAAAAGAATCTATATGTGGTAAAATATTATTAAAAATTGGGTAAGGAAATTTTATCGGCTTTTTGCCATAAATCCCCTCATTAAAATCACGAATACCATTCGCACCAGCACCTGATACAGCCTGATAAGTAGAATAAACAATTCTTTTTATTTTATATTTATCATGCAAAGGTTTAAGAGCAACAACTGCCTGAATAGTAGAACAGTTAGGGTTTGCAATTATACCATTATTTTTTAAAACACTAGATGCATTAACTTCAGGGACTACTAAAGGAACATCTTTGTGCATTCTCCAAAAACTGCTGTTATCTATTACTGTTATTCCTTTTTTAGCAGCAATAGGAGCAAATTTTTCGCTAATGGAGCCACCTGCTGAAAACAAAGCTATATCTATGTTTTTATCAAAAGAAGATTCAGTTAATTCTTCAACAATATGGTCACGTCCATTAAAATTTAGTATAGTTCCTTTAGACTTACTAGATGCAAAAAGGTACAAATTATCTATAGGTAAATTTCTTTCTTCTAATACTTTTAAAAACATTCGACCAACAACGCCTGTTGCACCAACTATTGCAAAATTATATTTTCTCAACGAATTACACTCCTTTGACAATTTTATAATAAATTGTATGCCAAATACTAATAACATTATGTTATAATATCATGAGAAGAAAGGCTTGTCAAACAATAAAAACAGGGGGGCTAAATTGATGAGAAAATTTTCAAGTGCTTTAATTTTATTTGTGTTGCTTAGTTGTGGGACTGTTTTTGCAAGTAGTCAGCAAATGAAAATAGGTTTATTTTTTGATATTAAAGAAAAGGCTGTGCAAAAAGATTATTATAAATTTCAAGCAAATTCAAAAGATGGATTTGTGATAAAAAAATATGTAGGAAATGAGGAAGTAGATTGTCTTGATTGTAAAAATGACTTAATATACATACAAAAAATAACCAATCAAGATAAGTTTGTTGTGTATGATGATAATAATAAATTTTTGATGGCAAAAGGGGATGAACAAATAGAGATAATTTCTAAAAATGGGATAGTAGGTATAAATGATAATAAAGCTTATAGAGGTTCTTTGATTTTAAAAAATGAAAAGGATGATAAGTTTATTATAATAAATAAATTAGGATTAGAAGAATATTTATATGGAGTTGTTGTGAAAGAGATTGGATATAATGCACCAATAGAGGCGATAAAAGCTCAGGCTATTGCAGCAAGAACCTACGCTATTTCGCATAAGGATATGTATATAAATTATGGGTTTGATATAACCGACAAGTATCAGCAAGTTTATGGAGGATATTTATCAGAAAATGAAAAAGTTAATTCGGCAATAGATGATACAAAAGATTTAGTGATGTTTTATGATAATAAACCAATAAAAGCTTTTTATTTTACAAGTAGTGGTGGAGTGACAGAAGGAGCAGAAAATGTTTGGGGAAAAGGTGAACCATATTTAGTAAGTGTTTTGGATGAATACGATTTGAAAAGAAAAGATACTAGTAAGTGGATGATTGAATTTACAACTGACGAAATACAACAAAAGCTAAAAAATAAGAATATAGATATTGGTAAATTATTAGATATAGATGTGGCAGAAAGATCTAAAAGTAGGCGAGTTATAGAACTAAAATACATAGGTAGTTTATCTACATACACATTAACTAAAAATGATGTAAGAAGTTTACTTAACCTAAAGAGTCAATTATTTTGGATAGAAAAAGAGAATGATGTTTATCGTTTTTATGGAAAAGGTTCTGGACATGGAGTTGGATTAAGCCAGGTAGGAGCTATGGGTATGGCAGATGCTGGATTTAGTTTTTTTGATATATTAAATCATTATTTCACGGGAGTTGAGATAAGAGAACTATAATCATTAGATTATAGTTCTAAATTGGGTAGTATAACATATGTTAGTATAAAAAAAGGTGATTTTTATGAATATCAAAGGTAAAGAAATTTATAAAGGTTTAATATTCTCATATGTTATTACAATCGTAGTGTTTTGTATATTTTCAACATTGTATTTTTTTACAGATTTAAAGGATGACTTTTTGCCATTGATAGTTAGAATAACAGTGGTGATTAGCATAGCAATTGGAGCTATGATGTCTTGTAGATGCATAAATAGTAGAGGATGGATAAATGGGACCGCTGTGGGATTTTTGTATACAGTTGTAATGTTTGTCATAGGTATCTTTTTAGAAGATGCAACAAAACTAAAACTTGAAGTAATATTGATAAATTTGGGCATTGGATTATTCTTTGGTATAGTAGGAGTTAATAAAAAACGTAAAAGGAACAATTAATACAATTGTTCCTTTCTGCTGAAAAATTAGTTAAACGTTTAAATAATAGTGAATGCTGTTTTATTGTGAAAACTTAAGTTATGATTAGCTATAAGTAAATTCCGTCGAGCCACAAAAACTAAGCAGTAACAAATAAAAGCAAACAGTCTCTATAAAAATGGTTGGTAGTATGAAAAAAGTCTGTTTAACCACTTAAGTTTTCAAACTACAAAACAAACACCATAAAAACAACACTACAAAACATAAAACTAAAAACCGATAATCACCTTCACGAACACGATTATCAACTGCAAGACCATTATATAAAAATATATTCAATTTATCTATAGTATAAATTAACATGTTTAAGAAATAAAACATGTTAATTTTGTGCAAAAATAACAATACACTTATAAAAATATATTTAAAAAAATAAAAAAATAAACGATATAAAATAGAGATATAAAAAATGTGTAAAAAGGGAATAGTAGTAAAAAAAGTTACGTGGAGGATATTTATGAAAGATATACTAAAAAAATATAATGTAGATGAAAAAAAAGGATTAACTAGCGATAAAGCTTGTGAATTATTATTAAAATACGGTAAAAATCAATTAAAAGAAAAAAATAAAAAAACATTAGCAGTTAAATTTTTAAATCAATTTCGTGACTTGATGATAATAATATTATTAATAGCAGCCATAATATCATTTATTATGGCAATTGTAGAAGGTAATAGAGAAGAATTTGTTGAGCCAATATTGATAATTTTTATAGTTTTAGTAAATGCTATAATGGGTGTAATTCAAGAAAATAAAGCAGAAAAGTCATTAGATGCATTAAAGAAAATGTCAGCTTTACATACAAGAGTAATAAGAGATGGAAAAGAAAATATCATAAATTCAGAGGATATTGTGCCAGGGGATATAATAAAATTAGAGGCAGGAGATTTTGGGCCAGCTGATGCAAGATTGTTAGAAAGTACCAATTTAAGATGTGATGAATCTATATTGACAGGTGAGTCTTTACCAAGTTCTAAGGATGCATCAGAAGAAATTTTAGAAGATGCTCCAATAGGTGATAGAAAAAATATGATATTTTCTGGATGTAGTGTTGTTTTAGGTACTGCCATAGCTGTTGTGACAGAGACTGGTATGAATACACAAATAGGGAAAATAGCAAATTTATTGAATAATGAAGAAGATATAAAAACACCTCTTCAAAAAAAAGTAACAAAGCTTAGTAAATATCTAGGAATAACAGCAGTTTTTATATGTACGATTATATTTATAATTGGTATATTAAATAAAGTTAGCATAAAAAGTATATTTATGACATCTATAGCACTTGCTGTTTCAGCCATTCCAGAAGGGCTTCCTGCTACTATAACAATAATTTTAGCAATAGGTGTACAAAGAATGGCATCTAAAAATGCAATTATTAGAAAATTGCCAGCTGTTGAGACGTTAGGAAGTGCATCAGTTATTTGTTCAGACAAAACTGGGACACTAACACAAAATAAAATGACACTAAAAAAAGCTTATACAGATAACCAAAAACTTGAAGAAGATATAAATGGTAATAATAGTGACAGCGTAAAAGAACTTTTAAAATATGCAGTTTTATGCAGTGATGGTTCTGTTACAGTAGATAAAGGAGAAGAAAAACATATAGGAGATCCAACAGAAACATCTATAATAAAGGCATTATTGGATTACGGAATAACAAAAGATGAATTAGAGAGTAAATATAAAAGATTATATAGTATTCCATTTGATTCAGAAAGAAAATTAATGACAAGTGTTAATAAAATGGAAGATAAAAATGTAGTTATAGTAAAGGGTGCATTTGATGTTATCGCTAAAAGGTGTATAAAGGGAGATTTAGAAAATGCATACAATGTCAATAATAAAATGAGTGAGAATGCGTTAAGAGTTATAGCTGTAGCATATAAATACGTAGAAAAAATAAAAGAGGATAAATTAGAGGATGAATTGATTTTTATGGGACTTGTTGGAATGATAGATCCGCCAAGAGATGAGGCTAAAAAATCTGTAGAAACTTGTAAAAGATTAGGCATAAAGCCAGTTATGATAACAGGTGATCATATAATTACAGCAAAGGCAATAGCAAAAGAGATAGGAATATTAGAAGAAAATGATTTAGCTATAACTGGTAAAGAGTTAGATGATTTAGAAGAGAGCGAATTTATAAAAAAAATAGAACACATATCAGTTTATGCAAGAGTATCACCACAAAATAAAATAAGAATAGTTAAAGCATGGCAAAGCTTAGGTAAGGTGGTTTCTATGACAGGAGATGGAGTAAATGATGCACCTGCACTAAAAGCAGCTGACATAGGATGTGCTATGGGTATTACAGGAACGGATGTGGCAAAGAATGCGTCAGATATGATACTAACAGATGATAATTTTGCCACAATAGTTTATGCAGTATCATATGGTAGAACAATTTATAGAAATATAAGAAAGGTAATAGAGTACCTTATAGGAAGTAATATAGGAGAAATATTGACTGTGTTTATTGCAATGATTTTGTGGAAGGAAATACCGTTAGAATCAATACAATTGTTATGGATTAATTTAGTTACAGATGGATTTCCAGCATTAGCATTAGGTCTAACAAAAGAAACAAAAGATATTTCAAGTGTTGCAAATAAGGATATTTTTGCAAATAAATTGGGATTTAGAATGGTATTAGAAGGTATAGTAATTTCAACAGTAACACTATTAGCATTTTATATGGGTAGAAAAACCAGTGTAGAAATGGGTAAAACATTTGCATTTGTAGTTTTATCAATTACTCAAATAATATTATCATTTAATATAAAAGCAGAAGGTTTTATATTAAATAAAGAGACATTCTCTAATAAGTATTTAAATTATGCATGTCTTTTGTCAGCCTTATTAGTGGTTGTCGTTTTAATGACACCAGTTAGGGTTTTCTTTGGGTTTAATAGTTTATCAATGGATACGTTATTTTTGTTACTTGGATTTACATTGATTCCAACTGTATTTTTTGAAATAGTGAAACTTTTCTGAAAATTGAAATAGTATGTAGAAAATTGTATTTAGTGGTAAAAAAATGAAATAAAAAGACACAAAGCATCTCAAAGATTCTTGACTTATGAGATGTTTTCTTAGTCAATACGAGCTTGCGAGTATTGCTGCGCCGGATTTGTGTACCCGGCAGGGTACAACTTACCATTCAAATCCGTGTGCATCCA
>JBGUYI010000035.1:0-2407 GCA_045118635.1 Acetivibrionales bacterium | reverse complement strand
TAATGTAGCAAAGGCTTGGGATTTTTTCGTTTGGAAATATTTTGTTTGGATTAGGTATATTTTTCATACTTTTATTATAGAATATTGTGAGCACAAATAATACGATGGCTCTTATTTACTCTATCAAAAGGTATGCCTACGTATAATATGATAAAATAACAAGAGAAGATTTTTACACCTGTTTTCTACTCAAAGATAAGATAAATTCTAATAGGGATTGTTAAATTTAATAAATATGTTGCAAGTCACTTTAGACAATATTGCTGAACATAAAATAAGTTTTCGTAAGTTATTTGGAAATAATTTTATTGATATGGCAGAAGATTATAGCCAGCAAATAACTCATTCATCACTTAAAAAACAGTATAAAAAATATTCGCCATTTTTTGATTTTTGGCATGAGTATAATCTGGATATAAAAAGGAGCCAAGAACAAAAGAAATTATCTATATCAATCAAGACCCATTTCATACTCAATTTGCTTGAACAGCTACAAAATATTTCACATTTAGCAAATTTCTCTCGTATTATAACTAATCTATGTTCAAAGGGTACTTTTTATTCTGCAGCTTTTGAAGCAAGCATTGCCTCGCTATACATTTCTTCATATCCAGTCACTGTAACAGAGGAAGGGACTTCTAAATCTCCAGATTTTAATATAACACTTTTATCCAATGAAAAAATATATATTGAGTGTAAATCGCTAGAAGATTTTTCTATAGAAAATAATAAAGTTTTTAATGAAATAGTTCATAAAGTTGAAAAATTATGTAGAAGGAATAAAAAATCAAATTTCGTTGTTTTAAAAACAGCTGGTAATCTAGGACAAGAAACAATTGATTTAATTGTGAAAAGAATAAGAGATATCATATTAAATGATTGGTTCGGAGATTATATTTTTAATGTTAATGGCACAAATTTGATTTGTCATAATAGAAAAATAGCTGAATGGGATAGGGTGTCGTCATATGGCAGTATATCTGTCAGACATCCTGATAATTGTGTGAATTTTTCTATAGCTTTTAAAGTTGAGGAAACACCTTTTGGAATACAAAAAAATTCTAATATTATTTTAGTTGCAGTTGAAAATTACCCAATATTGAATTTTGAAAAGAGAATCAAGAATGAAATAAAAAAAGCAAGCAAACAATTGCCTAGAGAAAAATGTAACATCCTTCATATTCAATTACCAATTAGTGATACTTTGGATTTCGAAAATTATATAAATAAAAATTATATGGAAATACAAAGTCTATTAGAGAACACCACACATAATATTAATATTTTAATAATATCGCGAACGCTTTATAATTTAAAGAATCTGTATGATTTTCCTTATCAATTAAGTTTGTTTGTAAATACTAAAGCACAAACTAATATCCCTAAAAATTTTAAATATCCTTTACCTGGGATAGTTTGTTTACCATGTAATATTGATAAAAGTTGTGTTGGTAAGGATATAGAAATCGGAAATATCATATATAAACCACCTATGCAATGGGATAAAGTTCCCAAAGGTATTATATTGTTTCATATGATAAGTGCAGATGGAAAAGCTCAATTTAGATTATGGAAATCATATGATGGGAATATAGCCTTTGAATTTATTATTTCTGGTGCAGCACGGTACTATGTAAAATCAAAGGATAATCCTTTTATCCTTGAAACAAACAATAGAATAGATATAAAAATTGATAAAGGTGTAATTGGTATATTTGTAAATAAAAAACAATTAAATACTTTTATTGATAAGTAAGAAATATCCCCCTAAAATTTAAGTTATATATTTCTCACGATTTTCATTAAACTCTGTCCACATGTATAAGTTTTGGACACTATAATTTTTGCAAGTCCGAATTATCAAAAGAGAAGTTATTTTAGAGGTTATAGTGTCCAAATTCTGTCCTTGTCTTTCATAGTCTTTTAATGTCTTTGTTGTCTTTTAACGTCTTTTATAGGCCCAAAATGTCGTCGAGAAAGTATAAAAAGAGGCCCACTCTCGTCTGAGAATGGGCCACCGTCAATAACTGCGCCTAACATTACCGGCTCCACGACGGAGATTCCCCTGAAGACATCCGAGTATTTTCATACAAAAAGTGCTGAAATTCGGAATATTTACCGTCTGAAATTACCCAAAAATAGCCACTTGCTAGCGAGCGTTTAAATCGCATGTCGGCAAAAAGCCCCACATTCAAAACGTCAGGCGATTTCATGCTGTCTAGCCGGGAACAGGCCGCCAAGCTCAAGAAGTAGCCCTGTGTGCGCAATTTCGGGCAAATTCTGTTATACATCGACGCTATCGGCAAAAAACTAAAATTACTTGTCAAATAAATTTAGAATTTTGCCGATAAATAGGTTTGTATAGGGAAAAACGGTTTTAATGGCATATTTATTGGCAATATTTTTG
>JBGUYI010000034.1:0-15871 GCA_045118635.1 Acetivibrionales bacterium | reverse complement strand
TTATTTGTTGTTATTTCAATAAAATCGTTAGTTCCACTAATATTATTTAAAAAGTACATATATAATCCTCCTAAACATTGCAAATTCAAATTATTTCTAGAACTTATTGTAACTTAAAATGATGTTTTTTGCAATGCTAAAAGAAGATAAGCATAGGGAACTTGGAAAAAGTAAAAGAGTTGATAGAAAATGGAGCAGATCCAGATGCAATAGACAATGATGGAAATAAACCATGTGATTTGGTAGATGTATTAAAAAAAGAGTTAGGAGAATTTTTTGAAAAATAAGTCAAGATTAGGAATTAATGAGTCATAGTATGCACAAATTATTTCCAAAGAGAAAAAACAAAATAGTAGATTGAATAATAAAAAAGAGTGTTTTTGATTATAATAAGTTAAAGATACTCTTTTTTAATATGAAGGAGAATTAAGATTATGAAGAAAAGTTTTAATTTTATATTTTTATTGTTTTTTCTTATTGCACAAATAGGATGTTATAATTCAGATATTATGCAGAGTAAAATAAATAGAAGAACAAATAATATTAAATTGTCAAAAAACTATAAACCAAAAATAAAAAATTTGCAATTAATAGCAACAAGTCAAACTCCATTATACGAAAAAAATACTCCTAGGTTAAATAATATAAAAAGAGCAGCAAATACTGTGAATAATATAATATTAGTTCCAAATCAGGAATTTTCATTTAATAGTATAGTTGGTGAAAGGACTAAAAATAAGGGATATCAAGAGGCACCGATTCTTGTTAGAACCAAGGATGGAACACAAAAAGGAATGGGAGTAGGAGGAGGTGTTTGTCAAGTATCATCTACTATATACAAATGCGCTAAAAATGCTAATTTGGAAATAATAGAAAGGCATGCACATTCTAAAAAGGTTTTTTATACTCCAGTTGGAGATGATGCAACAGTCGCATATCCTAGTACAGATTTGAAATTTAAAAATAACAAGCAAAATGATATAGTGATAAAAGTGGAAGTTTTAGAAGATAAAATAAAGGTTGACATATTAGAGAATAAATAGTTTTTGTGAATATATTAGGAATTTTTTGAAAAATATAGTTGAATGTTAAAAGGAAGGATGATACAATAAATGCAATGTTTGAGGTTTTATTATTGATCTAAGAGTGGGGGCGAAAGAATTATGAAGCATTTTTTTTCTAAAGTATTTGCAATATTGATAATTTGTATTAGTACGTTATCAGCATTTGCTGTTGAATACAGGTATGGAAAAGAAGCGAGAGTTTTATATGATTTGGGTTTATACAAGGGGGTTAGTAAGATAGCTTATGTTCCGGATTTGAGGAGTAATCTAACAAGAGAAGAGGCAGTTACTGTTTTGATTAGGTTATTTGGTCAAAAAGAGGATGCTCATGAAATGACTAGTGAACAGATGGATGATGCATTAAAGAAATTTGCAGATGCGGAAAATATAAGTAATTTTGCAAGAGAAGAAGTAGCATATGCTACAATAAAAGGTTATATAAAAGGAATAGAGGTAGGTAATAAAATCTATTTTAATCCTAGAGGTTATTTAAAAGGTTTAGACTATGCGAGTTTAATTTTGCAAGAATTAGGTATAACAGATTTTAAATATTATAATGCAATAGAAAAACTTAGAGAAGAAGGAGTAATATCAAAAGAAGTTAATTTTAGTCCAAAAGAAATAAAAAGAGATGATGTGGTTGGTATATCTTATAGAGTGCTAGGAGCAAAAGCAGATAATGGAAAGACAGTCTTAGAGAATTTGGTTGATTTGGGTAAGGTGCAAAAAGATGAGGCAGAAAAATTTGTATTAATGGAATTAAAAGAAAGTGATGATTGATAAATAAATATATTAGCGTATAATTGTGATGTTAACAGGACTTAGGAAGAATTTCTCCCGCCTATATGATCTAGAATTTTGTGACAAAATTTGAGATATAGTTGGTGGGAGTAGATTACTTGTGGGGTTGGTTGCATATAAATTTAGCAAAAATTAATAGGCAGATGGAGTATTTTTAGCCTATTAATTTTTCCTTTAATATGTGTTAATTGAGAGAGAGGATATTTCTAATCCATTTTTTGCACATTAGTAATAATAAAGATATATTTTGTATACCTATTGAATATTTTGCCGCAATGTTATAATATAAGAACATAGCTTAGCAACATTTGTTAAAACGATAATTTTTAGAGGTACTTGTGGTATAGGAAAAGGGGGATTTATAGCAATATGGTAGATAAAATTAGAAGCATATCTTGTAATGAACAATTATATTTAGATATGCAAGATTTGATGAATACATTTGCTATGCAATTTGTTTTAGAGTATGAGGGGATTATTGATAAACATAAATTAGAAGATGCTATTAATTTTGTTTTACGTAACACAAACGATTCTAATTTGATGCTTTTTAATAAGTGTTGGTATAAAAGTAATGAGAATATAAAAGTCAAATTTATTGATATATCCTCAGAAGATGTATTCGAAGATGATTTTTTCAAAGAGAAAATAGATTATAGGAGTCATAGCTTAGAAGTATATCTTTTAAAACATTATGATAAGAGATATATTGTATTTAAATTATTACACTCAGTATCTGATGGAAAAGGAGCATTACTATTAGTTGAAAATATTTTTAAGAAATTAAAAGATGAGGAATTATTAAAGTGTACGAATAGTTTTAATGAACAAGATTTAGTAAAAGATATTGCAATTCATGATAAAAAGATAAATTTAATTCCCAAGTTTAAGTTTAAAGGTAATGTAAACATAATAAAAAAATATACTCCGAGTTGGGGTGTGTTTTCAATAGATGGATATCATTCGGGGATTATTGCAAAGATTGCAAGTGCATTGTCAAAACATTTTGAAAATGATAGCGTTAATTTTATGATTCCTGTTGATATAAGAAGGCATTTAGACAAGTATCAGTTAGGAAATATGACACTGCCTATTTTCCTTTCTGCTTCAAAAAATGAAACATGGGAAGAGATAAATGGTAGATTATTGTATGCTTTAAAAAATAAAGAAGAATTGAATAAAAAGAGTATTGAATACTTTGGATATAAAAATATACCGAAGTTTTTTAGAAATATAGTTGTAAATTTTATAAAAAGATATTTTAATATTAAAAAATTATATATGAATGGTTCAATAATCTCATATTTAGGTAGAGTTGATGTAAAGAATTTTTCAAATGAAATGTTTAAGATTGTTGATTTTATTTCACTTCCTGTACAAAGCCCGTTTGAACCATTTTCAATTAGTATAGTTGAAACTAATAATAAAATGAATATAGCAATTTCTAGATATAAAGAGCAAATAGATTGTCATAAGTTTGATGAAATTACAAGAGATATACGAGAAAAATTTTGAGTATGAAATTATGTAAACAAAAATATAAAAAAGGATATAAATAATAAGAGTATGTTTACTATGTTTTTGTATAATAAAGAAGAAGGTATTATTGAATTGTTGGAGGTGGTATCTTGAAAAAGATATATGTTTATAGAAACACTACAGTAGAATATTTATTTAGTGATGATAAATTAAAATATGATTTTAGTTCATATGGTGATATTAGCATGCCGAATCAAGAATATGATGCTTATTTGTTTTTCTACATGATTCCCTATAAGTATGATAGGGAGAATTTGATATTAGAAATACAGAATTATTTGGATAAGATTAAGTATTTGGTTAAAACAAAACCTAATGATAATTTTTTTGTTATGACGTTGTATTCTTATTTTGATAATAATTTTGTATATAGTGATAGAAGTTTGGAAAATCAAATAAATAGGTTTAATGAGGAATTATATAAATTATCTAACAACATAAAAGTGATAGAGTTTGAAAATTTTTTAAATGATATAAATACAAGGTCAATAATGGATATGAAGTATTATTATTTGTATAACGCAATTATTAATCCTAAGTACAAAAATAATTTTTCAATGTTTATTGATAAGGAAATCCAAAAGTATGATAAACATAGAAAAAAATGTTTGGTGCTAGATTTGGATAATACTTTATGGAGCGGGATTATAGGCGAAGATGGTATAAAAAATGTGAAAATTAGCGGAGATTATCCAGGTAATTCTTTTTGCGATTTTCAAAAATTAGTACTTTCGTTAAAAAAAAATGGTATCATTTTGTGTATAGCATCTAAAAATAATAAAGAGGATGTGGATGAATTATTTAAAATTAGAAATGATATGATTTTAAAAAAAGAGGATTTTGTAATAATAAAAGCTTCATGGAATCAGAAAAATATTATGATTAAGGAAATTGCAAAGGAATTAAATATTGGATTAAGTGATATTGTTTTTATAGACGATGATAATTTTCAAAGAGAATTAATAAAAAGAGAATTGCCAGAAGTTGTTGTTACAGATTTTCCTAAATGGCCGTATATGATGACACAACATTTTAGTAAAATATTTAAAGAACTTTTTAGCATTGAGAAATTGACAGATGAAGATTTAAATAAAACTAAACAATATAAAGCTAGAATAGAGTCAGAAGAAATGAGAAATCAGTTTGATAATATTGATGATTTTATAGAAAGCTTAAATATGGAAGTCAATTTTGAAAGTATGAATGACAGCAATATTACTAGAATTGAAGAATTAATTAATAAAAGCAATCAATTTAATGTTACGACAAAAAGATATAATAAAAGTATGTTAGAGAAAATGAAGAACAATTCTTTAATATATGCTATGAGAGTAAAGGATAAGTTTGATGATTTGGGGATTGTGGGTATTAGCATAGTAAAGCTTTATGAAGAATATGCAGAAATAGATACGTTTCTTTTAAGTTGCAGAGTTATAGGAAGAAAATTAGAGTTTCAATTTTTGAAATATATTTTTCATGAGCTAAAAGAAAGAGAGTATAAAATTGTCAAAGCAAGATATATAAAGACGCCTAAAAATAGTTTGGCTCAAAATTTTTATTTAGATGCAAAATTTGATATAATAGAAAAAAATGATACAGAATGTTTATATCAAAAAGAAATAAATTGAGGGGGTGTTAAACTTGGAAGAAAGGGTAAAGAAAATATTTGAGAAATTATTTGGAGTAGAGATAAGTGAAGATTTTAGTAAAGACTCAACAGATAAATGGGATTCATTTATGCATTTAGATCTAATAGTCGCTATTGAAGAAGAATTTAATATTAGCTTTACGCCAAATGAAATAGGAAAGATATTCTCCTTTTCAGATGTAGTTGACATTTTGAAAAGTAAGGGGTTAAAATAGATTAAATATAAAAAAAGGAGGTGTTTTTTTGAAAAGAGTGTTAGTGACAGGTGCGTACGGCTTTTTAGGTAAATATGTCATTAGAGAATTAGTTAGAAATGATTACGAAGTTGTCGCATTTGGAAGAAATGAAGAAAAGATGAACAAATTAAAAAGTGATTCTGTTGACATATTTATTGGAGATTTTTGCAATAAAATTGATGCAAAAAATGCTACAAAGGATGTTGATTATGTTATCCATTGTGGTGCATTATCGACAGTATGGGGAAAAAGAGAGGATTTTATAAATACAAATGTGGCTGGTACAATGAATTTGGTAGAAGGGTGTATAGAAAATAAAGTAAAAAGATTTGTTTATGTTTCGTCTCCAAGTGTTTATACGGGTAAAGAAGATAGAATAGATATAAAAGAAGAGGATGTTGATTGTAACAATAAGTTAAATTACTATATAGAAAGTAAAATACTCTCTGAGAAAGAAATAAAAAAAGTAAAAAATTTAGATTGGGTGATAATAAGACCAAGAGGATTGTTTGGTGTTGGTGATACTAGTATTATTCCAAGGATAATTAAGGTAAATTCTAAAATAGGTATACCATTGTTTAATGGTGGTCAAAATTATGTAGACATAACTTGTGTAGAGAATGTAGCATATGCATTAAGACTTTGTCTAGAAAGTGATAAAGCAGTAGGTAATATTTATAACATAACAAATGGAGAGCCTAGGCGTTTTAAAGAAATATTAGAAGAATTGTTTAATGAGATAAATATGGAACCAAAGTATATTAATACTAACATAAATATTGCTTATTTTATCAGTTGTATTGTGGAGTGGTTTTATAAATTATTCCATATTTATAAAGAACCTATGATTACAAAATATACCATATGTACATTGGGTTATAGCCAAACACTAAACATAGAAAAAGCGAAAAAAGATTTAAGTTATAAGCCTATTATCACTTTAAGTGAGGGGATTTGTAATTATGCAAAAGAATATAAAAAAAATTAAGTATTATGAATGTGGTTATTGTATAAATAACTTAGGTCGTGTTTTTAAAGGAATAAAGAATGAAAAGCGTATTTTTAATGCAGGAGTTTTTCTTATAGAACACGAGGTGTATGGCAATATTTTGTTTGATACAGGATACTCTACTAAAATTTATGATTGTGGATTAATTGGTAAGCTGTATAATTTATTTAATCCAACGTTTGTCAAAAAAGAAGATATGATAGATTTTAAACTAAGGAAAGACGATATAAATGATGTAAACTATATAATACTTTCACATTTACACCCAGATCATATAGGTGGATTAAGTAAATTTAAAAATGCTAAGATAATAATTTCTGAAAAAGCTTATAAGAGGTGCTTGAATCCTAAATTAAAAGACTTGATATTAAAACAGTTGTTGCCAAATTGGTTTTATGATAATTTGATTATTTTATCAAAAGAGCAATTAGAAGAGAATCAAACAAAATATTTTAAGGCTAATGATTTATTTGGTGATGGAAGTATCATGCTTACAAATTTAGATGGACATGCTTATGGTCAGATATGTGCTTTGATAAATGAGAACATCTTTTTAGGGGCAGATACTAGTTGGGGTGTAGACTTAATAAATAAATCACAACAAATGAAATTTATTGCAAGAATGGTACAAAATGATTATAAAAAATATGTACAAGTAAACGATATATTAAAATGTATGATGTATGATGGTGTGAAACTTTTGTTTAGCCATGATAGATATGAAAGTAAGGAGTTTTTGGTATGAATAAATTTAAAATATTAAAAACATATTTCAAAGAAAGATGGCTTAAGAAATTTAAAACAAGAGAAGATGTGGAAAATTATCGAAACAAGATGCTAAATAAGCATATGAAATTTTTGAAAGACAAGTCTGATTATTTTAAAAAATTGGATTTTGATTCATTTGAACAGTTACCATATATGAATAAAGAGATAATGATGAAGAATTTTGACACACTAAATACAGTAGGAATAAAAAAGGAAGACGCGTTAGAACTTGCTATCAATAGTGAGAAAACTAGAGATTTTACAAAGAAGTTAAATGGTATATCTGTAGGTTTATCGTCTGGGACAAGTGGTCATAGAGGATTATTTGTATTAAGTGATGATGAAATTGAGTCATGGGTTGGAATGATTGTTGCAAGGGTACTTCCGCATAACAATATTTTCAAAAACAAGGTTGCTTTTTTCTTGAGAGCTGATAATAATTTGTATGAAGGTACAAATAAGATTATGAAGTTTAAATATTTTGACATACTAAAAGATATGGACAAGAATGTATACCATTTAGATGAATTTAAACCTACGATATTAGTTGCACCACCATCTGTTTTAATGATTTTAGCTAAGTACGCACAAGATGGTAAATTAAAAATTAATCCAATAAAAGTTATTTCAGTAGCAGAAGTTTTGACAAATGAAGATAGTGAATACTTAAAAGAGGTGTTTAATCAAAAATATATTTTTCAAATTTATCAATGTACAGAAGGATTTTTGGGATATACATGTGAATGTGGGTCACTTCATATAAACGAAGATGTTGTTTATATAGAAAAGGAGTATATAGATGAAAAAAGGTTTATTCCTATTGTGACAGATTTTTTTAGGACAACACAACCAATTATAAGATATAGATTAAATGATATTCTTGTTGAATCCGATAAAAAGTGTGAGTGTGGTAGTCCATTTATGGTAATAGAAAAAATAGAAGGTCGTATGGATGATGTCTTTTTATTTGATGGAAAAAATAAAGAAGTAAATGTTTTCCCAGATTTTATAAGTAGATGTATTATATATGTTCCTGGGATTAGAGAATATAAAGTTTACCAAAAATCTAAAAAGGATATCATTGTGTATTTAGATAATTTGGATTTTGAAATTATGGCAAAGATAAATCAGGAGTTTGAAAAGTTAGCTAATAAAATGAATTTTGAGAAACCAAATATTGAATTCTTAAAATATCAAAGTAATCTTTCAAAAAAGATGAAAAGGATAGAAAGGGGTTTTTAATATGAGAAATATTAAAATAATAGGTTATGGAGGATATCTACCAGATAACAAAGTTATGTTTGATGGAGAAACAAGACATAGATGTAAAGATGGAGAAACACAATTAGATATGGCAGTTAAAGCATGTGAGGAGGCTTTAGAAACAGCTAAATTAAATATAAGAGATATTGATTGTATTGTATCAACAAGTGCAGTTGGAGTTCAGCCAATACCTTGTACAGGGGCTTTAATCCATGAGAGAATTGCTAAAGGAACAGATATACCTGCATTTGATATAAACTCTACTTGTACAAGCTTTGTAACAGCTCTTGATACAATGTCATATTTAATACAAGCTGGTAGATATAATAGAGTTCTTATTGTTTCAAGTGAACTTGCGTCAATGGGATTAAATGAAAATGAGGAAGAAAGTTATAAGCTGTTTTCTGATGGAGCATGTGCGTTTATAATTGAAAAATCTGATGATAAAGAACAAGGTGTAATTGCTAGTATGCAAAAAACTTGGTCAGAAGGTGCACATAAAACAGAAATAAGAGGTGGGTTATCTAATTTACCTGCTTGGTATTATTCAGAAGAAAATAGAGCTGATTATTTATTTTCAATGCAAGGACTTAACATAATAAGTATTTGTGTAAAAAGATTACCTAAAATGTTTAACGACTTCATGGAAAAGAATAATGTAAAACTAGAAGATATCGATATAGTGATACCACATCAAGCAAGTAAGGCATTGCCTATAGTAATGAAGAGACTAGGTTTAAAAGAAGGACAATATGTTAATCTTGTTAAAGATTATGGTAACCAAGTTTCTGTATCTATTCCATACATGTTATATATTTTAATGAAATCGGGAAAAATAAAAGAAAAAGATAAGGTATTACTACTTGGCACAGCAGCTGGTTTAACTGCGAATATGCTATTAATTAGAATATAAGGGGTGTTAAAAAATGTTAGAGAAGATAAAAGAGATATTAAAAAATGAATTGTTTGTAGAAGAGGATATCAAGTTAGACTCAAATTTAATAGATGATTTACACATTGACAGTGTTGCGGTTATTGAATTATCACTGCAATTAGAGTCGGAATATAATATTTCAATAAAACAGGAAGAACTTTTTTCGATAGTTACAGTAGAGGACATTATAAAATTATTAGAATCAAAAGGAGTGAGCTAAATAACCTGAATTTTGTAAAGGAGAGCTGATTTTTATGAATTTAGATAAGATAAAAGAATTGGCTAAAATATTATCAGAAAGTAATTTAAAAGAGATAGATTATGAAGATGCTGAGTTTAAAGTGAAAATAATAAAGGATAAAGAGGAAGAAGAAAAGAAGGAATCAAAAAACTATATTAAATCCCCTCTAGTTGGAACTTTTTTTCATGCGAATCCAAAAATAAAAATAGGTGAAAGAGTCAAAAAAGGACAGACCGTTTGTATAATAAATTCTATGAAAATTATGAATGAAATAAGTTCACCTATTGATGGTATAGTGAAGGAAATTAAATTTTCGGATAATGACAAAGTAAGTTATAACGATGATTTAATTTTGGTAGAGGAAATATGATAAGAAAGATATTAATTGCTAATAGAGGGGAGATAGCAGTTAGGATAATACGAGCATGTAAAGATTTAGGGATAAAAACAGTGGCAGTTTATTCAGCCTGTGACAAGGATTCTTATCATGTATTTTTAGCAGATGAAGCAGTGTGTATTGGTGACAGTGAGGTGAAAGAGAGTTACCTTAAAATAGATAATATTATACAAGCTGCTAAAAATACAAATGCAGATGCAATACATCCAGGGTATGGTTTTTTAAGTGAAAGTTATGAATTTGCGAGGCAAGTTGTAGATAATAATTTTATATTTATTGGTCCATCTTTAGATGTGTTAAAAAAGATAAATGATAAAAATGCTATAAAAGAAGAAATAAGTAAAATGGGAGTGCCCATTATTTTAGGACAAAACTATTCTGATTTTTTAAAGCATCCTATTGTGGGATATCCTATAATGATTAAATCCAAATTTGGTGGAGGAGGAGAGGGAATCAGATTAGTAAATAATGAACAGGAATTTAAAAAGGTTAGTATAGAATTAAAAAAAGAATTTTGTAATTCAAAGTTATATGTAGAAAAGTATATATCATCATGTAAGCACATAGAAATCCAGCTAATTTCTGACAAATGTGGTAATGTTAGTGCTATGCCAGAAAGAGATTGTTCATTACAAGTAGGGTTTCAAAAGATTATTGAAGAAACTCCATCAACAATCTCTGATGATAAGTTGATAAAGGAACTAAAAGATACTGCTATTTTGATTTTTAAAGAATTAAAGTATGATGGAATTGGCACAGTTGAGTTTCTTGTAGATGATAAAAACAATTATTATTTTTTAGAGATAAACGGAAGAATACAAGTAGAACATGCCATATCAGAAGTTATTGCTGATATTGATTTGGTAAAGGAACAAATAAGAATTGTGGATGGTGGAAAGAATAAATTTCCTACGTATATTTTACCCAAAAGATATGCAATAGAGTGTAGAATAAAAGCTATAGATACGGAAAATAATTTCTTTCCAAGTATAGGTAGAATAAATATTTTCAATATACCAAGTGGTAATAATATAAGGATAGATACATATGTTTATCAAGGTTATGAATTAAAACCATATTATGATTCTTTAATTTATAAAGTTATAGTGTACGGAGATACAAGAGATACTACAATAAGGAGAATGTATAACTATTTAGATGAATTTATTATTTGTGGAATAAAGACTAACATAGATTATTTGCAGAGTATAATTCAGTCGGAGATGTCTCCCGCCTCTAAGTTTGAAAAAGCGTAGGTGGTGGGTACACAAATCCGGCGCAGCAATACTCGCAAGCTCGTATTGACTAAATAGTCATGAATAAAAAAAAGGAGACTATGGCTTTTGTAGCCAAAGAGGGTGATTTTATGAACATATTGTCAGATAAGAAAAATAAAATAAGAGGACGTGATTTTAATAATTGTCCTAAGTGTTTTGAAAAATTAAATGACATAGGTGTCTGCAATGGATGTGGTTTTCATGAAAAAATTTCGTATAAGGAGAGAATCAAATTATTATCAGATTGCGGTACTTTTAAGGAATTGTATACCAAAACAAAAGATTATTCAAAAGAGTATGGATATGAATTAAAGTATAGTAAAAGTGTAAAAGAATCAGGGATTTTAGAAGCAGTGGTTTCTGGCAAATGCAAAATAGATAATCAAAAAGTAGTAATGTGTATAATGGAATATAGCTTTATGGCAGGAACACTTAGTATTTTTAATGGAGAGAAAATAGCAAAAACAGTAGAATATGCCACAAAAAACAAACTACCATTAATTATATTATGCCAAAGTGGGGGAGCAAGAGTCCAAGAAGGCGTTGGTGCATTAGTACAAATGGCTAAGATAGTAGCAGCGCTGGAAAAGCATAAATCAAAAGGGTTGTTATATATTTCATGTTTATTAAATCCTACACTAGGTGGTGTAACTGCTTCATTTGGGTTAATAGGTGACATAAACATAACTGAGCCTAATACTACTATAGGTTTTGCAGGGAAGAGAGTAATAAAGGAAATTATTGATGAAGATAATGATGAATATTTTCAGAGTGAATTATTTAATTTAGAACATGGTATGGTAGATATTATATGTGAGAGAAAAGATTTAAAGAGAACACTATCTGATATAATGAAAATTTTGATTATAAAAAATGATACAGATATAAAATCAAATGAAGTAATATTTGATCAAAATGAATATATGGATATATTAAAGAGAAACAGAGATGTTAAAACATACAAAAGTAGAGATTACATTTTGAAAATGTTTGATACGTTTTATGAATTACATGGTGATAGAGTTTCTAGTGAAGATGCATCTATTATTGCTGGGATAGGTGACATAAATGGTTTAAAGGTTGCTATTGCAGCTCAAAGTAAAGGGAGAAATATTAATGAGAATATAAATTGTAATTATGGAATGACAAGCCCAGGAGGTTATAGAAAGGTTTGTAGGATTGCGAGTTTAGCAGAAAAGTTTGAGTTACCGTTAATACTTTTTGTAGACACACCAGGGGCATTCCCGGGATTAAAAGCGGAAAAAAATGGACAAGCACTAGCTATTTCTAAGTGCATGTCAAAATTATTAAATACAAAGACAATAATTTTAACTTATGTAATAGGTGAAGCATGTAGTGGGGGAGCATTAGCATTGTCTATATCAGATTATATAGCAATGTTTAGCAAAGCTATGTATTGTGTAATTTCACCTGAGAGCTATGCAGCTATAATTTATAAAAATAATAAAGTGAATAAAGAAGTGTTAAAAAATATGACGGCAAGTTATTTACATAAAAACAAATTAATTGATGATGTGTTAAAGGAAAATGATTTAAATTATAATGTAGAGCAGTTAAAAAATAGTATTATACAAAAAACGAATGAGTTAAAAGAAATTAAATTAGACAAGTTGATAAAAATGAGATATTCTAGAATTAGAAATTGGAATTCAAAAGAGGTGTAAAAGTGAAAAGTGCATTTATATTTACAGGACAAGGAAGTCAACATTTAGGGATGGGTGAAGATTTATATAAAAATAGTGCTTATGCAAGAAAAATAATTGATAGCTTAGATTTTGGATATGACTTTGAAGATATTTGTGTTAAAAAAAATGAACTTATACATAACACGTTATACTCACAAAGCGCCATATTTACTATAAGTATAATATTGGCTAATTTATTAAAGGAAAAAAATATTGTACCAGATGCAGTTGCTGGGTTAAGTTTAGGAGAATATACCGCTTGTTGTTATTCTGGGATTCTAGATATAGAAAATATGCTTGCTATTATAAATAAAAGGTCTCAAATTATGGCGGATACTTTTTCAGATGGTAGTAAGGGAATGGCTGCAGTAATGTTTTATGATAATGACAAATTAAGAGATAAACTTGGCAATTGTGAAATTGCAAATTACAATTCGTATAATCAAACAATTATAACAGGGAGAAAAGAAGATATACAAAAAGCCATTTTAAGTTTGGAGGAAGATGGAGCAAGATGTGTGGAATTAAATGTATCAGGCGCATTTCATTCATCTTTTTTGTATGAAGCTAGTAAAAAATTAAATGAAGAATTAAATAAGTATACATTTAGCAAAGGTAGTATACCTGTATATTTTAATTATACAGGAAATGAAGAGAATGAAAATTATATTGAGCTTTTAACTAAACATATGTATAGTCCAGTGAGATTTATTGATATAATTGAAAACATGTTAAAAAGAGGAATAGACACGTTCTATGTAATTGGTGTTGGGAATTCTATTAGAAGTTTTATAAAGAATATAGCAGACACGAACAAGGTAAAAGTGAATATAAAATGCGTACAAAACATTGATGATATTACTAAAATGGAGAAGGAGTGAGATGTGATATGAGAAGAGTTGTTGTAACAGGATTGGGAGTTGTTTCGCCAATAGGAAATAATATAAATGATTTTTGGAACAATTTAATAAGTGGTAAGAACGGAATAGATTATATAAAATCATTTGACACAACTGACTATGATGTAAAATTAGGTTACGAAATAAAAAATCTGGATCTTAAGGACATCCCTTTAAGAGATCAAAAGTTTGATTCAAGATATATGAGCTGTGCTCGTATTGCATCAAAAGAAGCATTTGGAGATTTAAAAAATATTGACAATGATAGGTTAGGCGTTTATATATCAACAAGTCTTGGTGGTTCAGAAAAGATTGAACAAGGGCTTGACACCTTAAGAAAAGATGGAAGTAAGAGAATATCCCCATATTTGTTACAATCCATATCGCCTAATATGGCATCGGGGAAAGTCGCTATTGATATAGGTGCAAGAGGAAGTAATTTTTCTCCTATTGCTGCATGTAGTGGAGGGGCAATTGCAATAGGAGAGGCATTTTTAAAAATAAAGAATGGTTATGAAGATGCAATATTAGCTGGTGCATCTGATTGTGGTGTAACAGAATTTACGGTGGCACAATTTCAGGCTTTAGGGGCAATTTATAAAGGATGTGATAAAGAAGTTGCATCTACTCCGTTTGATAAAAGAAGAAGTGGATTTTCTATAGGAGAAGGAGCGGCGATTGTTTTATTAGAAGAATTAAATCACGCACAAAAAAGAAATGCTAAAATATATGCAGAAGTTGTTGGATATGCATGCAATTGTGATGCCTATAATGTTGTAGCACCCGATTATAATAATTTAACTTGCAAAAAAAGCATGCAAGATGCAATAGTTAGTGCAAAAATTAATGAATCAGATATAGGATATATCAATGCACATGGCACATCAACAGTGTTAAATGATAAAACAGAAACTAAGGCTATAAAAGAATTGTTTACGGAGAATAATCCTTATGTATCATCCACAAAAGGCCAAACAGGGCATTTGCTTAGTGCAAGTGGTGCAATAGAAGCGGTTATAACTATAAAAGCATTAGAACAATCGCAATTTCCATATATGATAAATTATAGAGAGAAGGACGTAGAATGTGATTTAAATTTTGTCTTAGAGAAACCTTTGAAGAAAAACATAAAGTATGCGATGTCTAATTCATTTGGATTTGGCGGACATAATGCATGTTTGATTTTTAGGAAGTGGGAATAAAGTTATGAAGATAATTTATTTAGAAGAGGTAGATAGTACAAATAGATATTTAAAAAATATGGAATTTGATGATAGTGTTTTGGTGTTTTGCGAAAAACAAACTAATGGATATGGTCAATATGAAAGAAGTTGGTATAAAGATGAAAAAGATAGTATAGCGTTTAGCTATAAGTATAATAGCTTGTTTTTAATAGATGAGACATATATTAAAAAGATTACACAAAGATTTTCTGAATTAATCAATAGTTACTTTGGTATTAATACGTATGTAAAGATACCTAATGACATTTACTTTAATGATAAAAAGTTATGTGGAGTTTTGGTTGAAACAAAATATTTTAATGATAAATTAGAGAGTATTATTATTGGCATAGGGTTAAATATTAATAATGAAAAATTTCCAGAAGAAATAAAAGAGATTGCAACATCGATATATATGGAGACAAAAAGAAGGTATAGTATAAATGATTTTAGGAATTATTTGTGCAAATATTTTGAAGATAAAATTATAAAGGAGTAACTTATGGAGACAGTAAAAAAATAGAACCTTATAAACACATGGGAAAGTTTGAAATTATGTCCCCACTGCCGACAGCGAAAAAGCTTAGAGGCAAGGGACGTTTCTGTACTTATGTTATGGGCTATAAGCTTATCATCATGAGTATATATATTATTTTAATTCTTCTATTTTGATATAATGACGTCTGTTATCATCTTTGTTTGTGTTTTCTTTGTTATATGATATACCAATCGCCAGTTTTGGACCTACGCAATTTCTAAGTGATTGCATATAGTTTTTATTCTTTATCTGTTTTAATGCTTCTTCTGGCGTAGAGTCAACTTTAAGTTCGAGTATAAATGCAGTATCACTTTTCTTGTTTGGTATA
>JBGUYI010000033.1:0-12871 GCA_045118635.1 Acetivibrionales bacterium | reverse complement strand
AATTCAGTGGGAGTTCAAGCTTCGACGTAAATTATAACGCGTCCTTTAGGATGCACACGGATTTGAATGGTAAGTTGTACCCTGCCGAGTACACAAATCCGGCGCAGCAATATTCGCAAGCTCGTATTGACTATAAAAAAAGGAGGAAGCTTTAGTTTTAAGGCATAACAGAATAAAAAGATGGGAAAAAAGAAGAGGAAAATAATAAAATATTTTGTTAGTGTTTTTTGTATATTAATTATAGGTGTTCTTTTTTGTATTTCACCTCTTTTTAATATAAGAAATATAAGAATAAGCGGGAATAATCATTATGATGATAACAGAATAATCGAAATTATTGGAATTAGACCACATGACAATTGGTTTAAAAAGGTTTCTAGAAGTACTAGATTATCTTTAAAAAATATTTTTATGTATAGATATTTTGAGGGAGAAAATAGTATAAAAAAAGTGTGTCCGTATATAGAAGATGTTAAAATAAGGCTTTGTGGCATAGGTGAGTATGCTGTAGATATAAAAGAGCGTGAAGGAGTTGCTAAGGTAGCATATTTAGCTGAGTATGTTATAATTGATCAATCAGGAGTTGCATTGGATATAGTAGAGGATACAAAAAATAGTGCAATGCCGAAAATAAATGGAGTAATTTTAAAAAATGTTAGATTAGGCGAAAAGATTGGTATGAAAGAAGATAAAATAGAGGCGTTTTGTAAAATATATGATATTATAAATAGGTCTGATGCAAACTCAAAAGAAAAGTTTTACAAAAATCAGATTAAGAGAGAAGTATATAATGACAAAACGAAGGAACAGTTGTACCATTATATAGATTATATGGATTTTGGTAATTTAGGAGATATAAAGTTTTTTTTAGATGGTAGAATATTGGTTTATTTAGGTGATGTTGATAGCATAAATGATCATAAAGTAAATTATTTGAAAGAAGTTTTTTTTAATAATTTAGATGGTAATGATGAAGGAGTTTTAAATTTTAGAGGAAAGAAGAATCCTACATTTAGCAAAAAAGTATATGCCAAATTAACGAATGAAGAAGTGGAGGAGAAAGTATGTTAATTGTAATAGGGGTTATATTAGGAGTATTAGTTGGTGTATTTATGCCTATTACAATTCCAGCAAAATATTCGATATATGTAGCAGTTGCCATTTTAGCATCATTAGATACAGTGTGTGGAGGATTTGTTGCAAGTTTAAAAAAGAAATTTGATTTATCCATATTTTTATCTGGTTTTTTTTTAAATGCGATATTAGCAGCAATTCTAACCTATATAGGAGAAAAAATAGGGATACAGCTGTATCTTGCAGCGATAGTTGCATTTGGAAATAGATTGTTTTTTAATTTTGGGATAATAAGAAGAATACTGATAAAAAGATATATGAAGAAAAAAGATATTGAGGCATAAGTACAAAAGAATATGAGAATTAAGGGAACTAATTACATCATATTTCCATCCATAATTTGGATATAAATTCAAAAAAGCATATTGACACTAGAAAGAATATATGCTATTATGCATTTGAGAAATGAAAGTATAAATTTTCATAAAAAGCCTATTATTTAAAAATAATGGGGGAAAATTCACTTAAGGAGTGTAGGGAGTATGCTAAAGGTTATATTAAATAGTGTGCATATTATATTTGCAATATCTATAATTGTTATAGTATTATTGCAAAGTAGTAAGCAAACAGGGTTATCTGGCTTAGTATCTGGAGGATCAGAAACTTTTTTTGGTAAAAATAAGGGAAGAACTATTGATGCTATGTTAAGCAAGTACACAGCTGTTGCGGCTATAGGTTTTTTAATCACTTCTGTTTGGTTGCAGACATTAGTTGGTAAATAAGTTTAGTATAATGATGATATAAAAGACAACCTCAGTAGATAATTTTGTATATTATTTGTTGAGGTTGTTTAGTAAATGAATATTTTTTGATATTAAGTGTCGCGTTTGTGAATTCATTTTGCTAAAATTCTTATACGTTCTTATTGTAAGCATATAGCCCGGTGGTATATGCCCCTACTTCATCGTTTATAGCGTAAGTTGCGGGTATACAGATCCAATTCAGAGGAAGTTTACGTTTTGACTGAAGTCAATACGAGCTTGCGAGCATTGCTGCGCCGGATTTGTGTACCCTATGGGTACAACTTACCATTCAAATCCGTGTGCATCATAAAGGACGCGTTATAATTTACGTCGGAGCTTGAACTCCCACTAAATTATAAATATGTACCCACCGCCTACGCTTTTTAAAGCTTAGAGGCGGGGGACATCTCCGGCTGAATTATACACTCGAGCTTTGGTATGTACGGATTCATACATGTAGGCTCTTATTAATACAACACAAATCCGCCATGCAAGACCTGCAAGCGAAATTTAGATTTTTTTCATATTCTTGTATGTTTACTAAGTGAGGAAGCATTTTGGACAATATTAAGAAAGAACCAAACAAAAAAATGAAAGGGAATATAATGAATATTATGGAAGAAACAAAAGAAAAGATTTTAGAGTATTTTGATGAAATCAATAAAAAAGTTAGAGAAAAAGATATAAAAGATAAAATAGGCATAGATTATGATATAAAGGATATATTGAAGGAATTGGAGCAAGATGGTTTTGTAATAAAAAACAAAAAAGGATGGTATACGTCTGTCAAAAACTCTGGATATATAAGTGGTATAGTTTGTGGAAATGAGAGAGGTTACGCCTTTTTAAGACCAATAGATAAATCTTTAGAAGATATGTACATTTCTGAGTATTCTTTAAATGGAGCTATAGATGGTGATGTTGTTTTAGTCAGAGAAATAACATCTTGGGGTAATAAAAAAGAGTGTTTTGTTTATAAAATAATAAAGGAAACAAATGCTATTATGGTTGGTACAACAAAAAAATCTAAAGAAGGATATGTTGTTATTTTAGACAATAAAAGGATTCCAGATGTTGTATTTATAAAAAAACATAAATCGAGTATTTTCAAAAAAGGACAAAAGGTAATAGTTAAGATAACAAAGAGAAAGATTGTGCCTGAATTTGATTTTATGGAAGGTGAAATTGTTGAAGTAATAGGCAATCAAGATGAAAAAGGCGTAGATATACTATCAGTCGCAAAAACTTATGGCTTAGAAGAGAGTTTTAGTGAAGATGTTTTAAAAGAATGTGATAAAATAAAAGATTTTGTTGATGGTAGTATGATAAAAAACAGAATTGATTTAAGAAATTTAAGAATGGTTACTATAGATGGAGAAGACGCAAAAGATTTAGATGATGCTGTTTCTATAGAAAGTTTAGATAATGGCAATTATAGACTAGGTGTTCATATTGCAGATGTTAGTGAGTATGTAAAACAGGGGAGTTTTTTAGATAAAGAAGCTTTAAAAAGAGGAACAAGTGTTTATCTTATAGATAGAGTTATTCCTATGTTACCAAAGAAACTTTCTAATGGTATATGTAGTTTAAATCCAAAGGTAGATAGATTAAGTTTTTCGGTTATGATGGAGATAAACAAAAATGGAGAAGTAGTAAGCCATGACATTTTTGAAAGTGTTATAAATGTAGATGAAAGAATGACATATAAGGATGTTTACAAGATTTTAGAACAAGATGATGAAGAATTAAAAGAAAAATATAAAAATGTTAAAGATGATTTTTATAAGATGAGAGATTTAGCAAAAATATTATCAGATAAAATGAATAAAAGGGGAGCAATAGATTTTAATTTTGGTGAAGCGAAAATAGAATTAGATGAGTGTGGAAGACCGATAGCAGTAAATCCATATAAGATAACTATAGCTAATAAGATAATAGAACAATTTATGATTGCGTGTAATGAGACAGTTTCAGAACATTTTTATTGGCTAAGTATTCCTTTTGTTTATAGAATACATGAAGAGCCTGATAAAGAAAAGGTGCAGAATTTAGCGGTGTTTGTCAATAATTTAGGATATAAGTTTAAAGTAGCTAAGAAGGTGTACCCTAAGGCATTGCAGAAAGTGCTAAACGATGTAAGTGGAAAAAAAGAGGAGCGGATAGTAAGCACAGTTATGCTAAGATCAATGCAAAAGGCAAGATATAGTACGCAAAACAAAGGACATTTTGGATTAGCGGCATCTTATTATTCACATTTTACTTCTCCAATAAGAAGATATCCAGACCTTATAATCCATAGAATTATGAAAGAAGTTATAAGGAATGAGTTTAATGATGATAGGAAAAGATATTATGAAAAGAATTTAGAAGATATAGCCAAAAAGTGTTCTGAAAATGAGAGAATAGCACAGGATGCAGAAAGAACTGTAGAGGATATAAAAAAGTGTGAATACATGCAAAAATATGTAGGTTGCAAATGTGATGGTATAGTATCTAGTATTACATCATTTGGAATTTTTGTCGAATTACCAAATACAGTAGAAGGATTAATCAGAGTATCTGACATGTTACATGATTACTATATTTTTGATGAAAAAAATTATTGCCTAATAGGAGAAAGAACTAAAGAAAAGTATCGTATAGGAGATGAAGTAAGGGTAAGAATAGAAAAAGCTAATAAAGAGACAAAACAGATAGATTTTGGTTTAGTGAAAAAGCTAAAAAAGAAGGATAATAGGATTTTAGATTTAGATAAAGAGTTAGAGGATTTAACAGAAAGAAGAAAAAAAAGAAGAGAAGAGCAGGAAAGAAAGAAAAAGAAAAAAAAGTTAAAAAAAGAAAATAGTAAGAGGAGTCGCAGGAGGAATCATAAGAAGAACAATAAGAAGGGATAATAATTTTAGCTAAAGCTTAGGCCTTTTTGGAGTGAGCTTTAGTTTATTTAGTATGTAGAGTTTTGCATTATTTTCAAGTGAATTATCTAAAGGAGAAAGCGTTATAGAGTCTTTATATTTTCTTTGTAGTGCTAAAGATAGAATATAATCAGTGAATTCAGGGTTTTTAGGTAATAGACTTCCGTGCGAATAAGAGCAGAAGGTATTTTTAAAAATAGCTCCTTCAAAGCCATCAGTTCCATTGTTGCCATTTCCATATATAATTTTACCTAGAGGTTTTACATGTGGACCTAAAAATGTGCGTCCAGAGTGATTTTCAAAGCCTACAATAATCCCATCAAAAGTATCAGATTTTAGAAAGTCACAATAAAAAGCCAAATCTCCAACCAAACGGTTATTTTCAGCAATTGTACATATATTTATAGCATCGAGCAAATGTATAGTATTGTTTTCTAATTTATAATATTCACCCAGCAATTGATATCCTCCACATATAGCAAGGAAGATGTAACCAGCATTAATAGCCTCTTTTATGCTAGAACCTTTATTTTGTATAAGATCATTTTGAATTATTTCCTGTTCGAAATTTTGACCACCACCTAAAAAAGTTATATCATATTTTTCATATTGATAATTATCATTGATAGATATATTGTGAACATTAACTTGTATTCCTCGCCAAAAAGCCCTTTGTTTCAATGCAATAATATTTCCATAATCTCCATAGGTATTTAGTAGATTAGGGTAAAGATGACAAATATCTAGACTGTATATCATTTCCAAAACTCCTTTATGTTTAATTTTTTTTCCAAGATACTTCTTATTTCTAATAGTGCTGTGTATGTTGGTAAAATATAAAAAGTTTCATTTTCTTTTATATTGTTAATTCCAGTTTCTAATAACAAGTTATAATTATTAATAATAGACATGTTTTTAATTCCAGCATATTTAAGTCTTATTGCCATGTCATATGCACGTTTTCCTCCAATCAATGTGGTTGGATTTTTTGAACATAGATGTTCAAAATTAACATCCCAAATCCATGATATATCTGTACCATCAGCCAAATTAGCATTTAATAAAAAAGCTATTTGAATGCTATCTTCTTTTAATAAACAATCAATAACCTGATTAAAACCAGCTGGATTTTTTACTAAGATTAATTTTATTTGTTTGCCAAAAAAATTGACAGTTTCCATCCTGCCAAAAACAGAATCAAAATTTTCTAAAGTTTTTATAATATTTTTAACATCGAATCTAAAAAGATATCCTAAAGAAATTGCACAAAGGGAGTTATAAACATTGTATAAACCTGTTATATTTAATTTTGCAATATATTCATCTGATAATATTTTAAATTTTATATTTGAAAAATTAGGAGACAAATTGTCTATATTAGTACAAGTAATATCAGTATTAGGTTTTTTATATCCACATTTATCACAGTAAAAACCACCCAAATGATTATATGTATGATTTGTATATTTGTATTCATTTTTGCAAAATATGCAAAAATTTGCATCCGTATTTGATACTACAGATGTTGGTTTATATGCAAGAGGAGAAAATCCATAATAAATTATATTACCAGAAAAATTTTTAGCCAAAAAACTAGTTAGGGAGTCGTCAGCATTTAATATTAAATTTTTGCATGATATATTAGATATGCCATCTAAAACACTTTGCAAAATTGTATAAAGCTCACCACATCGGTCTAATTGATCTCTAAAAAAGTTTGTTACAATAAGACAATCTATGGAAGAAATCATTTTAGATATTTTAAAGAAAGAAGCTTCATCTATTTCTAATAAAGCCACATTTGTTTTAGGTTTCCCGAAAATAGTATGACCTTCAATAAATGTAGTTGTTATACCAGACACTAAATTTGCACCAGATGTATTAGAGATATGATGAATGTTTTCTAATGAAAGCATTTTACTAATAATTTTGGTAGTTGTAGTTTTCCCATTTGTACCAGTAATCATTATTATTCTAAAACCTGATGTTAATTTAGTTAAAATTTTTGGATTAATGAAAAGTGCTATTTTACCTGGGAGATTGGTTGCACCTCTTCCAAAAAATCTAAATATTTTTATTATGATTTTAACGACAAGTAGTGTAAAAAAATACATAAAAATTCCTCCTTAAAATACCATAATGAAAATTATAAACTATTAACAAAGATATGTAAAGAAAATGTTGTCAGATTATGTAAGAAAATTTAAATATTTTGTTAGAATTAGTGTAAATCCAGTTATTTGGGAGACATTTCAATACTTATTAAAAAATCCAAAAAATGTCAATAGTTTTTTTAAAAAAACTATTGACAAATGCCATTTTTTCAAGTATTATAATTCATGTCGGTGGTTGACATAGATTTTTATATGGAGAGATGGTTGAGCTGGTTTAAGGCACCGGTCTTGAAAACCGGCGTAGGTGTGAGCCTACCGTGAGTTCGAATCTCACTCTCTCCGCCATATATTTAGAGAGGTTTTGTTTGGAGAAATACCCAAGAGGCCGAAGGGGACGGTTTGCTAAACCGTTAGTCCGAGCAATCGGAGCCAGGGTTCGAATCCCTGTTTCTCCGCCAAAATTGTTTTGAGTGTGTAGTTAGTCTTACTGATACCTGTGGGGTGTTGGTGAGATTTTTTGTTTTAGGTAAAAGTATATGCTAAAATGAAGTAAATTTGTTAGGGTAATATATTATAAATTATGGTATTCTTGCCAATTTTTTAATACAATGTCATATATATTTCAAAAAATTTTCATTTGGATAATTTTTGTATTATAATATAGATGATAGATATTTTAGATTGTAGAGGTGATTGTATGCTTTGTCAAAATTGTCATAAAAAAATTGCAAATGTACATTACACAGAAATAATAAATGGTAATGTAAAGAAACTATATCTTTGTGAAGATTGTTCACGATTAAGAAGTAAGTTTAATAAGGCTAAGCAAGATATGGGATTAGATGATATTTTAGCGAGTTTTATGGGTTTTAATCAGGAAAAGGTTCAACCTAATAAAGATAAGTTTAGTTGTCCTAAGTGCAATTTAACATATAGTGAGTTTAAGAAAATAGGAAAGTTAGGTTGTGAAAAGTGTTATGAAGTTTTTGAGGATAAGATAGAGCCTATTTTAAAACAGTTACACGGTAGTGTGCAATATAAGGGCAATGTACCAAAAGAACAAAATAATCATTTAAAAGATGATACTAAGCTTTATGAGCTAAAGAAAAAATTAGAAGATTGTGTTAAAAAGGAAGAGTATGAAGAAGCTGCAAAATTAAGAGACATGATAAAGGAAATAGAAGGAAAAAATAGTTAGGGAGGGAAAAAGATCTTATGAAGTGGTATATAAAAGACGGTCCGGAATCAGACGTAGTGATAAGTAGTAGAGTGAGAAATGCAAGAAATTTAAAAGAATATCCATTTCCAATAAAAATGACAAACGAGCAGAGTAAGCTTATATTAAATTTAGCATATAAGGTATTAAACAAGGGAGTTGATGGTAAAGCATTTGAATTTTATAATTTAACCAATATTCCAGTTTTAGATAAAGAAGTATTAGTTGAAAAGCATTTGATGAGTCCAGATTTATTAGAAAAGGATATGTCTAGTGGATTGTTCTTAGGGGATGATGAAAAAATTAGTATAATGGTAAATGAAGAAGATCATTTTAGAATTCAATCTATGGATTCTGGATTTACCATAGAAGAGTGTCTTAATAATCTAAATAAGATAGAACAATACATGGAAAATCATTTAGAATTTGCATTTAGCCCAAAGTATGGTTATCTTACATCTTGTCCAACTAATTTAGGAACAGGGATTAGAGTTTCTGTAATGATGCATTTGCCGGCGTTGGTGCTTACTGGTTATATGGAAAGAATAATACAAGGTTGTTCTAAAGTTGGTTTTACGGTAAGAGGGATATATGGAGAAAATACAAGTAGTATAGGTAATATATTTCAAATATCTAATCAAGTTACGTTAGGTATAACATCTGATGAAATAGTTAAAAATACCATAAGTGTTGCAAAACAAGTTATAGAGTATGAAAGAAATTTGAGGAAGGATTTATATGAGAACAAGACTTATGATTTAGAAGACAAGATATTTAGATCATACGGTATTTTTTGTAACGCGAGAAAAATGTCTTCTGAAGAAAGTTTAAGATTATTATCAGATATTAGATTGGGTGTGGATTTGGGACTTATTAAAAATACACCGAAGGAAGTATTAAATGAAATTATGATTAATACAAATAGAGCGAGTTTGCAAAAAGTATTAGGCAAAAATTTAGAGCATAGTGAAAGAGACATAATGAGAGCAAATTATATAAGACAAAAGATGATAAATTATAAGGAGTGATTATAGATGTTTGGTAGATACACAGAAAAAGCAGAAAGGGCCCTAGCTTATGCACAAGAAAGTGCGATAGTTTTTGGACATCCATATGTTGGAACAGAACATCTTTTATTAGGTTTAATAAAAGAAGGAACAGGTGTTGCAGCATTAGTTCTACAGAGCCAGGGAGTTACAGAAGAAAATGTTGCTTTAAGAATAGAAGAAATAATAGGTCAAGGGGATAATATAATAAATCAACCACTTGGATTTACACCAAGAACAAAAAATATATTGGAATTAAGTTTTAAAGAAGCAAGGAAAATGGGTAAAAATGCAATTGGGACAGAACATTTGCTTCTTGGTATAATAAAAGAAGGCGAAAATTTTGCGTTAAGGATATTAGCAAGTCTTAATGTTGATGCTCAAAAATTATTTACTGAAATAATGAAAGTTTTAACTGATGAAAGTGCAATAATTGGCAAGAAAAAGAGAACTACAAATTCACAAACACCAACATTAAATCAATTCGGAAGAGATTTAACAGATATGGCAAACGAAGGAAAGGTTGATCCTGTTGTAGGAAGAGAAAAGGAAATAGAAAGAGTTATCCAGATTTTAAGTAGGAGGACAAAAAATAATCCTTGTTTAATAGGTGAACCTGGAGTAGGAAAGACTGCTATAGCAGAAGGCTTGGCACAAAAAATAGTTAGTGGTAATATCCCAGAAATATTAAAAGATAAAAGAGTTGTTACATTGGATTTATCATCTATGGTAGCAGGTGCAAAGTATAGAGGTGAATTTGAGGAGCGGCTAAAAAAGGCACTAGCAGAAATTAAAAATGCTAATAATATAATATTATTTATAGATGAGTTACACACTATAGTTGGAGCGGGTGCAGCTGAAGGAGCGATAGATGCATCTAATATACTAAAACCGTTACTTGCAAGAGGGGAAATACAAATAATAGGTGCGACAACTATAAATGAATACAGAAAACACATAGAAAAAGATTCGGCATTAGAAAGAAGATTTCAGCCAATAATGGTAGGTGAACCTACTAAAGAAGAGTCTATAATTATCTTAAAGGAATTGAGAGATAAGTATGAGGCACATCATAAAGTAAAAATAACAGATGAGGCAATCGAGGCTGCAGTAAAAATGTCAGATAGATATATAACAGAAAGGTTTTTACCAGACAAGGCAATAGATTTAATAGATGAAGCGGCGTCTAAGGTAAGATTAGTTGCATTTACTGCGCCACCTGAGTTAAAAAAATTAGAAGAAAAGATAGAAAGCTTAGGTAAAGAAAGAGACGATGCTGTGTTATCCCAAGAGTTTGAGCAGGCTGCAAAAATAAGAGATGAACTAATAGAACTAAATGCAAAGCTTGATACAATGAAAAATTCTTGGAAACAGAAGAATCACAATAATACAGATATGGTTACTGCAGACGAAATAGCAGAAGTAGTATCAAGCTGGACAGGAATACCTGTAAAGAAGTTAGAAGAAGAGGAAGGCGAAAGACTAAAGAATCTAGAAAAGGTATTGCATAATAGAGTAATAGGTCAAGAAGAAGCGGTTAAAGCAATCTCAAAGGCCATAAGAAGAGGTCGAGTAGGACTAAAAGATCCAAAAAGACCGATTGGATCATTTATCTTTTTAGGTCCAACAGGTGTTGGAAAGACAGAACTTTGTAAGGCTTTAGCAGAGGCAATGTTTGGAGATGAAAATAGTATAATAAGAGTAGATATGTCAGAATATATGGAAAAACATAGTGTGGCAAAATTAATAGGTTCACCTCCAGGATATGTAGGTTTTGAAGAAGGAGGCCAATTAACCGAGAAAATAAGAAGAAAGCCTTATTCAATAATATTGTTTGATGAAATAGAAAAAGCTCATCCTGATATATTTAACATGTTACTCCAAATTTTAGAGGATGGAAGAATAACAGATTCACAAGGTAGGACTGTTGACTGCAGAAATACAGTTATAATTATGACATCAAATGTTGGTGCAAGAAATATAGTAGAACCAAAGAAATTAGGTTTTTCATCACAAGGTGATACAAAAGCAAAGGATTATCAAGAAATGAAAAAGAATGTTTTAGCTGAACTAAAGAATACGTTTAAGCCTGAGTTTTTAAATAGATTAGATGAAATTATAGTGTTTCATCCATTAGAAGAGAAACATATAAAAGAAATAGTTGCATTAATGGTAAAGGTTTTGGCAAAAAGACTGCAACAAAAAGGTATTACAATAACAATGACAGATAATGCGATAGCACTTTTGGCAAAGAAAGGCTATGAACCAAAATATGGGGCAAGGCCTTTAAGACGAGTGATTCAAACACAAGTAGAGGACAAATTAGCTGAAGAGATGTTAGATGGGAAGATAAAAGAAAACGATAAAGTAGTAATAGACGAGAAGGATGGAGAAATAGTTGTAAGTAAACAATAGAGACAAAATGGGAAGGTGTAAAAAAATGCCAAGATTATTTGTGAGGAAAGTAGCGTTAGTATTGTATTATTTGCTAGCTAAGCATTTGCCACAATCAGATTTTTCGGTATTTAGGAGGATTAGGGCAGGTGTTTGTAAAAATATTTTTAAAAGCTGTGGTAAAAATGTCAACATAGAGAGAGGAGTTTTTTTTGGGAATGGGACCCAAATATCTATAGGAGATAATTCAGGAATAGGGATAAATGCTAGGCTATCAGGGCCTATAGAAATAGGAAACAATGTGATGATGGGTCCAGATGTAATAATATACACTAGAAATCATAATTATTCTGATGTTAATACACCAATGATAAAGCAGGGGAGTACAAAAGAGGAGAGAGTAGTTATAGGGGATGATGTTTGGATAGGTGCAAGAGTGATTATATTAAAAGGTGTCCATATTGGAAAAGGTGCAGTAGTTGGAGCAGGTTCAGTTGTGACAAAGGATGTTTTAGATAATGAAGTAGTAGCAGGAAATCCGGCAAAGTTAATAAAAAAAAGAGTATAAGTTTATTAAAATATAGAGATAAGAAAAAGCCCAAGATTTAAGTCTTAGGGCTTTTTTAGGTTATAGTTATACATGAGAAAACTTGTATGCCAAGTCCACGTCCAAAATCAGTTAATCCCTCACCAGTTGTTGCAGTTATTCCAATTGAGGAAGGAGAAATTTTTAATATATTAGCAATATTATTTCTTATAGCAGTAATATATGGAGTAATCTTAGGCGTTTTACACTCAATAGAAATTGAAACATGTGAAATTGTAAGATTAGGGTCTAGGTAAGTCAAAGCTTTTTCTAGATATTTTGAACTGTCAGTTATGCCACTTTTACACATATCATCTGCAATATCACCTAAAATATTTACACATGTTATAGAAGATATTGCATTAGTGATAGAATGTAATATAACATCTGCGTCACTGTTTCCTAAAAGTGGATGCTCATTTGGAATTTCGATTCCTCCTAAAATTAATTTTTTTGTTGAATCGTTAAAATCAAATCTGTGGCTATCTTGCCCTATAGAAACTTTCATAAAAGATCCCTCCGTAAAAATAAATCTATACCTATTTTGACATATTTTTTTTGGTTTGTAAAATATTTTGGCTCTAAAGAAGGATTTTGTATAATGAATGTAGAATATGTGAGTATAGGAGAGGACGAAGGGTTATTAAATTAAAGGGAGGGGAACTTTTATGGAAAAGAATAGTTTTAAAGATTATGAAGAATTAGATGAGAGAATAAATGGATTAG
>JBGUYI010000032.1:0-5028 GCA_045118635.1 Acetivibrionales bacterium | reverse complement strand
TTACACAGATTGAAGCAGATGGGGGAGTTACTACAAAACAGGCAGTTATAACAACTCTTGTATCGCCTCGAACTGGAATAAATTAATTATGAATAAAAAAGGTTTTACAATACTTGAAACAATGATATCTGTTACAATATTTTCTGTTTTGATGATTATTGTTTTTAGTTGTTGGACAGAATTTCAGAAAGTTGCTCTAAAAAATGAGGGAAAACATGATACAAATATTACATTTGTAAATGTGTATAGAAATATAGATAAATATGTTTCTTCTTCCAGTGTCAGATTGTTTAGGCATTATACTGATAGTGCACTTCTTGGGGTTTCAGGACATGAAAATAAAAGATGGTTTGCTTTTCTTGTTTCTCGAAAAAATAACCAACTTGATGAAAAGCCAATATATAAAAAAATATCTGTAATGGATAAAGCTGGTAATACAAAGTATCTATCTGAACGTATGTTATACAATACCTGTGTTATGTATTTACTCCGTTATAAGCAGGGGTGTTGTGGTGGTTTTCAAAATTGCCCTCATAAATCTCTCTATAGATATGTATTTAATATAGTTGGGACAGAACATATTCCTGAGGGTATTTATTTTGGAAATAATTATAGATATGGTGTATATTTTAATAGTGATGTTATACAAACAAAGGTTTTGACAATTCTTCAAAATCCAGAATCAAATTCTATTGCGAAACCTTCTGTTATTCAAAATGATATAGTTGATTTAAAAATTCAAAAGAATGATGATAAAGTAAGATTTTATTTAAAACTTTTGAGAATAAATGAGGCAAACCGTATTTTTACGATAGGAACAAGACAGCTTACAAATTTTAATCTCACTGAAGAATTTAACATTACTGATCCAGAAGTTAAAAAATATATAGAAAATCTTTCTTGGATAAGCATTCCAAGTAATACTTAGGAAGGGAGGAAGGTATGAGAAAACAAAAAGGCATGATTCTTTGGTGTACTCTTGTCATTATGGTTATACTCAGTGTTTTTTTAATGGTCGGTGTATATCGTATGCAATCAAGTACAATGGTTACCAAAAGAATGATATGGGAAATAAAATCATATTGGTCTGCAAGAGCAGGAAATACAATAGCTGCAGATGGGGCTATTAGAAATGTCTATTGGCCTGTTTTAGGACAATTATCTGGTGCTAAGGCAGGAGATTACAGTATAACTTATGATACTTCAAATAAAGTAGTCAAAGGTGAAATTAAAGATGCTGATGGACATGTTGATAGCAGTTTTGAAATATATTACAAAAATAAATTAAATCCCTATGCCACAGCTTTTGGTTTAGGTTCAATATCTCCATATTACTCCGATCCTAATTCTGTTGAATCTGTTTTTAAAAGCAATTTTGAAAATACTGTTAGTACATTAAAAAGTGGTGAGATGTACTGTCTGACTGTTGGAAAGTCAAAAGTAACTGTATGTGGTTTGGAACTTATATATAATTTGAGTTACAATCCTCGTTTAATTAAAACAGAACATAATCAGAATACACTGCAGGCTTCTGAATCAACTTCAGCTTCAGCAGCAATGTATGTTGCAGGTGATATCAATGCAAATATAAACGATCTGTTTTCTGTTGATGCGACAGATATGACAAGAGCTTGTATTGTATCTGGAGGAAATGTCAATATTACAAGTAGTAGTTCAAATTATAACCAAAGACCAAATGGATATGGAGAAGGTCCTATTAATATGGATGAAGGTGCTATTTTTGTCGGTGGTAATGCCACTTTAAATGGTGAGTCAATCTCTCCTTCAAATACAAATAGCAATCTTACAAATTATGGAGTAAATGTATATTCATCTTCTGACATAAGTTTTCAATATCCTGATGAAGTAGGTACTGAATGGGGAAGAACTATCCCTTCAGGTACTTTCTGTTTTATAGAAAAACCTGATAAATATGATCAAAGAGAATATATAAGTTTGGTAAATTCTATAAAAGATATATATCTTAGTCCAGAAGAATTTTGTAGAATTTATAAAGATGATGTAAAAGCTGGTAATGGAGATAAAGATTTACAAGGAATATTTGAAGATATTAAAAAGAATGGGCTAAAAGTTGAAGATGTAAGTTATGATGATTATAGCTGTTCAAGTGAAATTGATAAAATATTGCCTTTGGGAACTGGTGAAGACAATGATTTATTAAATATATTTGATACTTTAGTTAAAAATGATGAACTTTTTGGTGGTGGTTTTTTATCAGATATATTAAATATACTACAAAACAATATAACTGCAGATGACTTAAAAGTGATAATGGCAACATTATATAAAAGTTATATAATAAATAAAGTTAATGAATCTGTAAAAGAATATATAGTAAAAGGTGAGGTCCCTAAATATGAAGCTTTTTTTATCCCAACAGGAAGTGCTGGTATTAGTAGTGCGGTAAGTTATCACGATTTTCATATTTTTTACTCCAAATTTACTAATGCAAGAGTTCTTGGAAATTTATGTGAATATATTGATAATCCAGAGAAGTTGAGAGATTCTAATCTTAGTAAAGTTTTTGCTTCTTTAGATATGAATGCAAAGATTGATAAAGAAATAGAGCGATATAAAGATCATTTGGACAACAAATTTAGTGGCAATTCAGATAGCTATGTTACAGATAAAATAGCAGTTGGCAGTGGAACTGATTTATATGTTTTAGATACATATTCCCAACATAATGATAAAAGTGTAGTAGATAAATTTAGTACATCAAAAGAATATATAGATTTTGACCCAAAAGATTTAAAAATGAAAGTAAGCTCTAATTTAAAATCCAGAGGCGATGATGGTGATGATGGGTATTTTAATTTTGCCACATTTGATCGCAGAGGAAATACATCAAGTAGATATACTGGTCAGGCTGGTGGATATGAACATGATGCTGTTGGAGATTATAAGTCATCAGATGCAGAAAGAGCTGGAATTGAATTTACAGCAAGTGGAGGAATAGTAGCTCAAAACATTGATGTAAAAGGATTTGTCTATGGTTCGGATGGTGTAGATGGTTTCTTGCAGTCAACAAAAGGCAATGTTTCTTTTGAAGCGTCTGGAACAAGTATATTACAGACAGGTGAAGCAAAAGTTTCTGTTTTATCAAAGAATAATATAAATATAAAAAGAGTCTCTGCAACTAATTCAGGAGCTGCAAATACAAGCGGGAATGTACAATTTAAAGGCATTTTGTTTTCAGGTAAAGACATAGATATAGATGTTGGCAGTAATAATGTAGATTTTGGATTACAGGGGACTATTATTTGCCAAGGTTCATTTACAATGAATCATATCAATCAGGTAAATATAACTTATGATCCTTCTGTTTCACAAATTGTCATAAATAGATTTGTTCCTACTTGGGGTAGTGATCAAAATGCTTTATCTGAAGAATTAAAAACAGGTAGTAAATATACTGTACAAACAGGTACATTTAAACTTTTTAACAGAATATAAAAAATATATATTTTAAAAAGATGTTTGCTAAAACAACATCTTTTTTTTTATTGTATTATTTTAGATTTTTTGTTATAATTACTTTAGACATTAAAATTTTTTTTTGAGATGATATATCATGAATAAAAAAGGTTTTACGATTCTTGAAACAATGCTCTCTGTTACAATATTTTCTGTCTTGATGATTATTGTATTTAGTTGTTGGACAGAATTTCAGAAAGTAGCCCTAAAAAATGAGGCTAAACAGGATACGAATGTTCAATTCGTAAATGTTTATAGGAGTGTTGATAAAATAGTTTCATCTGCAAGTTCAAGATTGTTTAAATGCTATAAAGATGAACTTCCTGGACATGAAAATACAAGATGGTTTGCTTTTTTGCTATCACATGAAGATAATAAATTAGATGGAGATACTTTTTATGATGTACCCACAACATCGACTTTGCCGTTGCGTATGATATATAATACTGGTGTTGTTTATTTACTTTATTATAAACAGGGGTGTTGTGGTAGTTTTGAAAATTGTCCTCATAAATCTCTTTATAGATATGTATATAAGACAACTAACGAGATTTATTTTGGAGATATAAAGACATGTCCTTGGGGAGTATATTTTCAAAATGAATTGAATACAAATGTGAAGTCTATTGTTTCTAATCCAGTTTCTAATTCTATTGCGTTGCCTTCTGTTTTACAAAATAATATTGTTGATTTAACTATAGACAGACAAGATAACAAAATTAAATTTAATTTGACAGTTTTGAGAATAAAAGATGCTGAAAGGCATTTTCAGATAGGCACAAGAAATTTAATAGATGCAAATGCTGACACACGAAAATATATTGAAAATCTTTCTTGGATAAGTGTTCCGAGTAACACTTAATAGGAGTAATTATGAAAAAACATAGAGGTATAATTCTTTGGTGTACTCTTGTTATTATGGTAATACTTAGTGTACTTTTAATGGTTGGTGTATATCGCATGCAATCCAGTGCAATGGTTACCAAGAAGGTTATCTGGGAGATAAAATCATATTGGGCTGGTAGAGCTGGAAATACATTGGCTGCAGATGGTTGTTTGAGAACTAAAAGTTGGCCTAATAAGAAATTATTGTCTAAGGCAGTTGGGTATAATATAGAAAAAGTTGGAAATGTTGTAAAAGGTAATGATGATTCGAGTAGTGCTTCTTTTTCTATTTATTATATAAATCATCTTTTTAGTAACCCTTCCAAAAAGTTTTCTTCAGATAATGTGGCAGAAACTGCATTACAGAAAAATTTTGATAGAATGAGAGAAAAATATGAGACACAAGATAGTGAATATAATAATGCTTTAAATGCCTATAAAACTGCTACTACAGATAAAAATACCAAAAATTTATATAAATATTTAACTCAAGAATTATATGCACTTACAGTTGGAAAATCAGGACCTTCAATATGTCCTCTTGAATTTGTCTATGGGTTAAATACAGGTGTATCTTTAGATAATTCATCTTCGTCTTCTTCTGGAGAAAGTGGTGAACCATCTGTACAGACTAAATCAATTACA